>JANYFH010000008.1 GCA_025362705.1 Betaproteobacteria bacterium | reverse complement strand
GTTTGATGTCACGTTTGATCCGCCTGCCGGAAAACCCGAACAGCCGCTACCTGAATTCATCACCAAGAATGTAGTTACCGGGTTTACAAATGCCGGGGGAGAGTTTGTTTACTCGGCACCAAATCCAAACATTCCGATTGCGGAAATCGGGTCGTTTGCGGCGGGTATTGGGCATTTGAGCGCCAATCCGGATGCTGACGGTGGCGTGAGACAGGACATTACTGTCGTCGATTATTTTGGCCAGCAATATCCATCACTCGCGATGTTAGTGGCGGCACGCAGCTTGAACTTGGGTGCGAAAGATATCCGCGTCAATCTCGGCGAAAGCGTGTCGCTGGGAAATTTGCGCATCCTTACCGATGAACGCGCTCTCATGCGGCCGTATTTTTACAAGGCCATTAACGATAAGCCGGCAATTCCCGTCGATTCGTTTTTCGATGTCATCAGTGGAAAAATCCCTGCTACGAAGTACGCCGATAAAATAGTTCTGATCGGTGCGACAGCGCCAGGCCTCGGTTCTTTGCAGGTCACGCCGATCGGTGGGCTCACACCGGTGGAAGCGCTCTCGCATTCAGTGTCCAGCATCCTGAAGGAACATTTTTTCCGGACGCCCGGCTGGACGGTCTGGGTTTCGCTATTGGTGTTCGTTCTGGTTGCCGCGTATCTGATTGCGCTGCTGCCACGGTTGCGCGCAGGCCCGGCGGCAATATTTACGCTGGTGATTTTCGTGGTTCTGATTGGCACTCATTTCGCCTTGATGATGGGCCCCGGCATCTGGGTGAAACTCATGTTGCCGGCGTCTTTGCTGGTGGTTGGGCATTTGCTCCTCACCACCAAACGCTTCCTCATGACCGAACGCGGCAAGGAAAAATCCGAAGCGGCGGGCGCGGAATCGAATCGCATGCTGGGCCTCGCGTTCCAGCAACAGGGCCAGCTTGATATGGCGTTCGACAAATTCAGGAAATGCCCGGTCGACGAGCAGTTGATGGAAAACGTCTATTCGCTGGCGCTGGATTTCGAGCGTCGCCGGCAATTCAACAAAGCCGAGAGCGCATTCGCATTTATTCATCAAAACAATCCGAAGTTCCGCGATGTGGCGGATCGGATGAATCGTGCCAAGGTGATGTCGGAAACGATCATCCTCGGTGGATCTTCCGGCGCGCGTTCGAACCAGGCAACGATGGCGCTTTCTGGTACGGGTGAAAAACCGATGTTGGGCCGTTACCAGATTCAGAAAGAACTCGGCAAAGGCGCGATGGGTGTCGTGTATCTGGGCAAGGATCCAAAAATCGGTCGCGAGGTTGCGATCAAAACGATGGCGCTTGCCACTGAATTTGAAGGTGATGAATTGCAGGAAGCCAAGGACCGCTTTTTCCGTGAGGCGGAATCAGCTGGCAAGCTCGATCATCCAGGCATCGTGAAAATTTACGATGCTGGTGAAGAACACGATTTGGCCTTTATTGCGATGGAATTCCTCAAAGGCAAGGACTTGGCGCCTTTCACCAAGAACCCGAATCTGCTGCCTTTTGAGAAAGTGATGTCAATCATTGAGCGCGTCGCTGCAGCGCTCGACCACGCGCACAAGCTCAATATCGTACATCGCGATATCAAGCCCGCCAACATCATGTACGACCCGGATACCGACACACCGAAGATTACCGACTTCGGTATCGCCCGCGTGACCGACTCATCCAAAACCAAGACCGGCATGGTGTTGGGCACGCCGTCGTACATGTCGCCCGAGCAACTGGCGGGCAAGAAAATCGATGGGCGATCGGATCTCTTCTCGCTTGGCGTGATGTTGTATCAAATGACCTGCGGACGACTGCCGTTCGAAGGTGAATCCATGACGCAGCTCATGTTCGCAATCGCCAACGAACCACACCCGAACATCATGGAATACAACCCCGCGTTGCCCGAGTACATGAAAGATCTGGTGGACATGGCGTTGGCGAAGAATTTCGAGGAACGCTTCCAGACCGGCGCTGAATTTGCTGCGGCAATCCGCACCTACCGACAAATAGGATAATTCGGCGCACTCGATTGTGAAAAGCGCGCCGCATGGCGCGCTTTTCGTTTCTATAATGGCGCTTGCCCGCTGTTCGCCTGACATCCCTTTCATAAGTCACTTCCATGCCTCTCACTGCACCCGCTGCTACCCGCCAGCCACTTCATCATCGCGATATTTCCGTGCGAGGCTACAAGCGCGATGACGGGCTGTTCGATATCGAGGGACATCTCCACGACACCAAGGCGGTGGATTTCAGAGTCGCAAGCGGTCCGCGCCTGGCCGGTGAAGCGCTTCATTCGATGTGGTTGCGCATTACGATTGACCGTACGCTGACGATAGTGGCTGCCGAAGCGGCCTCGGATGCCGTGCCGTATGTGGGCTACTGCGATCAGATAGCGCCGGATTACAAAAAATTGGTCGGCTTGGCGATTCGCCCTGGATTCAGCAGCCGCGTCAAGGAACTGCTGGGCGGCACCAGCGGCTGCACACATATCACCGACCTCATCGGCATCGTCGCCACGACTGCTTTTCAAACCATCGCTGGTCAGGGTTTGCAGGCGTCCGGCAGCAAGCCCTACCAGCTTGACCGTTGTCACGCACTGGCGCTCACAGCACCGGCGGTGGCGCGCTATTATCCGCAGTGGTACAAGGGGGAGCAGCCTGTCGCCTCGCCAGCCACTGAACCCGAGAATCACTGAGGTCGGTCAATGTGAGCGCGCTGGTAAAATAGCAGCATTGGTTTGTTTCCCGCCAAACATACGCGCACCGACGTTATTTTGTATTCCAACGCAGAGAGTCGAAATCCATGAACGTTCATGAATATCAAGGCAAGGAAATCTTGCGCAAATACGGGGTCGCGACACCACGCGGCGTCGCGTGTTTCTCGGTCGATGAAGCAGTCAAGGCGGCTGAAACGCTAGGTGGCAAGGTCTGGGTCGTCAAGGCGCAAATTCATGCCGGTGGTCGCGGCAAAGGTGGTGGCGTCAAGGTGGCCAAATCCATTCAGGAAGTGCGCGACTACGCTTCCAAAATTCTCGGTATGACACTCATCACGCATCAGACCGGTGCCGAGGGTCGCGTCGTCAAACGCCTGCTGGTTGAAGAGGGTGCTGACATCAAGAAGGAGCTCTACGTTGGCATGGTGGTGGATCGTGTCACGCAGCGCGTCACGCTGATGGCCTCATCCGAGGGCGGGATGGACATCGAACACGTTGCAGAACACACGCCGGAGAAAATTTTCAAAGTGGCGATTGACCCTGTGAAGGGCTTGTCGGATACCGAAGGTGACGATATCGCGCGCAAAATTGGTGTGCCTGAAGTCGCGGTGGCGCAGGCACGCGGTTTCATGCAGTCGCTGTACAAGGCGTTTGACGAGTGCGACTGCTCGCTCGCCGAAATCAATCCGCTGATTTATACCGGTGACAACAAAGTGTTGGCACTCGATGCAAAACTCAACTTCGACTCCAACGCGCTCTATCGGCACCCGGAAATTGTGGCGATGCGCGATCTGGACGAAGAAGATCCGGCAGAAATAGAAGCCTCGAAATTCGACCTGACGTATATCTCTCTCGACGGCGATATCGGCTGCCTGGTGAACGGCGCGGGGCTGGCAATGGCCACGATGGATGTGATCAAACTCTACGGCGGCTCGCCCGCGAACTTCCTCGACGTAGGCGGTGGCGCCACGGCCGAGAAAGTAACTGAAGCGTTCAAGATCATGCTGAAAAATCCCAACCTGAAAGCGATCCTCGTCAACATTTTTGGCGGCATCATGAAATGCGATGTGATTGCCAACGGCGTGATCACCGCCGCGCGCGAAGTGAAATTGACGGTGCCGCTGGTGGTGCGCATGAAGGGCACCAACGAAGAGCTGGGCAGAAAGCTGCTGGCCGATTCGGGGTTGCCGATCATCTCGGCCAATAACATGGCCGAAGCGGCGGAGCGCGTTGTCGCTGCAGCCGCGAATTTCAAAGCAGGTAAATAATTTCTTCGTCATCCCCGCGAAGGCGGGGACCCAGTGTCTTAATCCCCCGTGGAAAAGCAATTTTGCGTTTACATACTGGCAAGCGACCGCAATGGAACACTTTACGTCGGGGTGACATCCAACCTTGTTAAAAGAATTTGGGAGCACAAGGAAGGGGTAGTACCTGGTTTCACAAGCGAATACGGCGTTCACAAATTGGTGTGGTACGAGCAACATAGCTGTGCAGAAACTGCATTAACGCGTGAAAAGAGGATCAAGAAGTGGAACCGCGCGTGGAAAATCAGGCTGATTGAGGAAACCAATCCGTACTGGAATGACTTGTATCTGAAATTTACGGCTTAACGACACTGGGTCCCCGCCTTCGCGGGGATGACGGAACCAAGAAAGAAAAGCGCTATGAGCATACTCATCAACAAAAACACCAGGGTGATCACGCAGGGCATCACCGGCAAGACCGGTATGTTTCATACCAAGATGTGCAAGGAATACGCCAATGGCGCGAATTGCTTTGTAGCGGGCGTGACACCGAAAAAGGGTGGCCAGAGTTACGAGGGCATTCCCATTTTTGAAACCGTTGCCGAGGCCGTCAAACAGACGGGCGCGACCGCATCGGTGATTTACGTGCCGCCGCCGTTTGCCGCTGCGGCAATCGACGAAGCGGTTGACGCGGGATTGGAATTGGTGATCTGCATTACCGAAGGGATTCCGGTTCGTGACATGATCCGTACGCGCCAGAAAATGCTCGGTAAGGCGACGATCCTGATCGGGCCGAATTGCCCGGGCGTGATCACGCCTGATGAAATTAAAATCGGCATCATGCCCGGCCATATTCACAAGAAAGGCCGTATCGGCGTCGTGTCGCGTTCCGGCACGCTGACGTATGAAGCGGTCGGACAACTGATGGATCTGGGACTTGGGCAATCCACGTGCGTCGGCATCGGCGGTGATCCGGTCAATGGTTTGAAGCACATCGACGTGATGAAACTATTCAACGACGATCCGGAAACGGATGCCGTGATCATGGTCGGTGAAATCGGCGGTGACGCCGAGGAAACCTGCGCGCGCTGGATGAAAGACCACATGAAAAAACCGGTGGTCGGATTTATCGCAGGCGTAACCGCTCCGCCGGGAAAACGCATGGGTCACGCGGGTGCAATTATTTCCGGCGGCAAGGGAACGGCGCAGGAAAAACTTTCTGTGATGGAAGAATGCGGAATCAAAGTGACGAAGAACCCCGCGGATATGGGGCGGTTGTTGAAGTCGGTGCTTTAGCTCCTGACAGTATTCGCAACGAGACGGTCGCCTTGGCGACCGTTTTCAATTCGGGTGGGTCGATTAAGTCACTTGCGAATGCGGGCACGTACGTCGGCGCGAACACAGCCGGACACAAAGACGTAGAGCGCCATTTGGCGCGCCTTCCGGGCAATATTTGCCCCTGAAGCCGCGCCGATTGGCGATCTGCATGCGGTTCAAGTATTTGTCAGGCAAGCAAGATTTATCATCGCACCAAAAAATTGTCATTTCGACTGCGGGGAGAAATCCGCTGTCCGGTTCAGGGGCCCGGTTGTTTTTTGCTGAAAATGCGAGCCCGCCCTTTTTGCCATTGTCCCTGTCATTCGAGACCAAACCATTTGTATGCATCAATGTCTGGCTCC
>JANYFH010000406.1 GCA_025362705.1 Betaproteobacteria bacterium | reverse complement strand
GATGGTAGACGGAAAGATGTCCGGCAAGGGCAAATTCATCGCCAAGGGTGGTGATCGCTGGGAAGCCACATTCGTCAACGATCAGGCGCACGGAAAAGGCGTGTATTACTTTTCGAACGGCGATCGCTACGAAGGCGATTTCACCAATGGCGCAATGACCGGCAAGGGCACTTATTTCTATTCAACCGGCTACAAGTCCGAAGGCAGTTACATCAATGCGCAACTGAACGGCGAAGGCAAGTTTCATTTCAATGACGGTGGCTGGTTCGAGGGTGTCTTTGAGCAAGGATTGAAGCGGGCCAAAGGATTTTCAGTTTCAAAAGACGGCACCAAGCGCAGCGCGACCATGATCGATGGTCAGGTCAAATTGGACGGAAGCTAATTGCTTAAGATGGATGACGTATGAGTATCGTGCTGGCAATCGCGCCAGGAAGCGTTGGCAGCAAATCAATTGCGGTTGGCGAGGAACACACTGCGCCTTTCGTTGGCTCTGGTCGCGTACATGTTCTTGCGACGCCGATAATGATCAATCTGTTCGAAGCAGCCGCACTGGCGGCGATCGAACACCTGCTGCCGGAAGGACATCAAAGTCTGGGCACGCATCTTGATGTTACGCATATAGCGGCGACACCGGTCGGCATGCGTGTTACTGCGACCGCTGAAGTGATTGCGGTCGAAGGCCGCGTCGTCAAGTTCAGGGTGAGCGCCAGGGATGAGCGCGATTTGATCGGCGAGGGTGTGCATGATCGCGTTGTCGTCAATGTCGATAAATTTGACTTGCGGGTGCAGGAAAAAATCGCGGCGTGCAGAAAGTAAAATGCAGTAACCCGCCCGAAGAGGTATATTCGGCGCGGCGTCCAGGCCTGTCAGCCTTGCAACCCAGCTAGAATGCGGTGTTTCTGATTAACTACGGTTTTGCGAGACGCGCTGCCGACGCCTGTAGAGCCGCACGAATTTTCGGCAACGCGGCGCGTGCTGCGTCCTCGCCGCGCTGTATGCACATCAGGCGATAAGTGTCGCTCATCCCCGCGTAATAATTGAGATCCGGGTGAATGAACACGTCAGCCAGAGGACGTTCATGCTCGATGAGAGCGGTACGCTTTCGGTCACGAACGCGCCATGCCTCCGGGGCCTCGGCTGGCGTTCGTTCAAGGTATGCGGAGACATCAACCGCAATCACCGTGTCTGCACCAAGTTCGCGCGCGACGCGGATGGGTACGGGCTGCGCCTCGTCGCCATCGTGATATTCCACGCCACGAATTCGCACCGGCGCAAACTGTCCGGGGGTGGCACTCGACGCGCGTACTGCCGCACCGGTGTTACCACGTGTAAAAACGGTAAGCACATTGTCATCACGCTTAGCCGCTGTGACTGCAAGCTTGCGCTGGAATCCTTCCAATGGTTTGTTGTTGGTTAGTTCGCGGATGAACGCCTCAAGCGCACTGCCGTTACCGGTGAACCCCGATGTGGATACGCCGATGAATCGCTTGGGATCCAGACCCAGGGCAATTTTTTCGATTTCGGCCGCAGATTTTCCGTTGGCGTAGAGGGCGCCAATTACGGAACCAACGCTTGCCCCGACCACCAGATCCGGCTGGATGCCATTGGCTTCCAGCACTTTGAGAACGCCGACGTGCGCGAAGCCACGCGGCCCACCCGCACCAAGCACTAACGCGAGGCGCGGACGATTATCCGGGGGATAGGCAACGAACTGCGGTGCGTCGGGACCGTTGAATTCGGCGATGCCACCGGCGCAACCGGCTAAAAATGCACCCAGCACCAATATAAGCGCAAGCAGGCGCTCCCTTGCACTTTCGCAGGAAACAGGACGATGTGGTAGTGTACGAAGCATTCTGTTTTTCCAAAAATCGGATCAAGAAAATGACCAATGCGAGCAGTTCAAATCCTTCACTGCCCTCGCGGCATAGTTTTTCGCTCAACCCCGCTTCGTGGCCGATTTCAACCAAGGTTGTTGCGGTAATACTTGCCGTGTCGCTGGCGCCGATGTTACTCACCGCATACTACAACACCACCAGTAGTTTGGAAGCCTTGCGCGATATCGAATTGCGCAGTCAACGACAGATTGCCGGTAACGTGGCCGGCCGCATCGGCCAGTTGCTCAACGACACGCGCCGCACGGTGGCCTACATCGCTGCGGAACCCATTTTGTCCGAGGCAGTCGAGAAAAAGAAAGACGTAAATTACAAGCAGGTATTGGGTCGCTTGCAAAAGTATGTGGCGGTCAATCCGGATGTTGATCTCGTTATCGTTATGGATGAAGCGGGTACTGCCGTCATATCGACCGAACCGACTACACTGGGCGGCAACTATAAATTTCGCGAATACTTTGCCCAAGCCATCAAAGGGCGCCCTTACATGACGGGCATCACTATTGGTTCAGTGCTGGCGCAGGCGGGCGTGTACATTTCGCATCCGATCACCAACCGGGAAGGCGTGATTGTCGGTATTGTCGTGGTTCGCGTGACCTCAAAATCGATAGGCGAAATCGTTGAAGATGAACGCCAGACCAAAGAGCGCATTGGTTTTGTGATCGACGGCGACGGTGTTGTGATTTATCACCCGGATCAGACGTTGCGCTACAAGAGTCTTGGGACGCTTTCGGCGGCAACGCAGGCGACGATTGCTGCAGACCAACGATTCAAGCGCGCGACGATCGACAGCCTGGGACTTGAAGAACTCGACAAAGTGGCGACCGGAACCAAGGATGCAGGGCATGTCCGCTATTTATCCGGTCCGGAAAAAGCCGCAGAAATTGCCGGATTTTCACCTGTCCGTGTGAACGATTGGACAGTTATCGTGAGTTCGCCCGAAGCATATTTCGCCGCGCCAATTCAGCGCCAATTTCAGCAGGTTGTGATCACGGTCGTTGTAATCGGCGCAGTTTTTGCCTTGCTGGGGTTGCTATTTGCGCGGGGTCTGGTGCGCCCGCTGAATTCACTCATTAACGCAGCGCGCGCCCTGAGCCGGGGTGACCACGAGCAGGCGCGAGCCAAAGTGTATTCACGCGATGAAATGGGACAGCTCGCCGAAACGTTCAACTCAATGAGCAAGTCTGTGGTTGAGCGCGAACGTGAACGCAATATTTTTGGTGCCCTGGTATCGCCCGACGTGCGCGACAAACTCCTCGCCGGTAAACTTCAGTTGGGCGGGGAACAGATTCGTGTTGCGGCGTTGTTTTCCGATATCCGCGGCTTCTCAACTATTTCCGAAAAGTTGAGCGCACCCGATATCGTCGCATTTCTCAATGAGTATTTGACGGAAATGACCGAGGCAGTGAAGCCCTGGGGCGGTTACGTCAATAATTTTATCGGCGACGCCATCGTGGTGATTTTTGGCGCACCCCTGAGCGCGCCGGAAATCGAGTATCGCGCCGTCATGGCGGCACTGGCGATGCGTGAGCGACTCGATGCATTGAATGTGCGTCGCGTCGAAGTTGGTGAAGCGCAGCTGGAAAACGGTATCGGCATCAGCACCGGCAGCGTGGTCGCGGGGCAAATTGGCGCATTGGAGCGCTGCATTTACACCGTCATTGGCGACGCGGTAAATGTCGCTGCGCGACTGGAAGCGCTCACCAAGGATGTTGGACAACATATCCTGATCAACCATGCGACGTTTATTGGGTTGCGGCATCACCCTGAGATCATTTCCGTGGCTTTGGGCGAGCACATAGTGAAGGGGCGCACTGAGCCCGTCATCGTGCACGCGATAAAAGGTGTGAACGCAACGATGGTGCCACCTGTAGCGCTGCCACCAGCATCAGTGCCGCCAATCGTAACTTGATGCTTGACGCCATCATCATCGGTGGCGGCCACAATGGCCTCGTCTGTGCCTGCTACCTTGCAGCCAAGGGTCTCCATGTACGCGTGCTGGAGCGGCGAAATGTTATCGGCGGCGCTGCGGTCACCGAAGAATTCCATCCGGGGTTTCGCAATTCCTCCGCAAGCTATACGGTAAGCCTGCTCAATCCAAGGATCATTGCCGATCTCGATTTGCATGCGCATGGACTGCGCATCGTCGAGCGGCCATTTGGCAATTTCCTGCCGCTCAACGACGACGAGTTTCTCAAGGTTGGTGGCAGCCTCGCGAGCACGCAAATCGAGGTCGCCAAATTTTCGAAACGCGACGCCGAAAAATTGCCGGCCTACTACGCCATGCTTGATCGCGTCGCGGCGGTATTGAAACAAGTGCTGCTGGAAACACCGCCCAACGTGGGCGGCGGCATTGCCGATCTGCTGCAGGCATGGAAAGTCGGCAAGCGCTTCAAGGCGCTCGATATGGCTGCGCGACGCGACGTACTCGACCTTTTCGCGAAGAGCGCGGGCGATATACTGGACAGCTATTTTGAGTCCGATCCCATCAAGGCCTGCTTCGGGTTTGACAGCGTCGTGGGCAATTTCGCGTCGCCGTATACGCCGGGCTCGGCCTATGTGCTGCTGCACCACGTATTTGGCGAGGTCAATGGCAAACCCGGCATCTGGGGACACGCGATTGGCGGCATGGGCGCCATCACGCAAGCGATGGCTTCGGTGGCGATTACACGCGGAGTCGAGATTTCCCTTGATGCAGCGGTGTCCCGCCTGCTGATCAGCGACGGCCGCGCCTGTGGTGTTGTGCTGGAAAATGGCAGTGAAGTTCTATCAAAAATCGTCGTGTCAAATCTCAATCCGAAATTATTGTTTCAACAATTGATCGAACCCAAGGCGGTGGATGCTGAATTTGGTCAGCGCATCGCAGCATACAAATGTGGCTCAGGAACATTCCGCATGAATGTTGCGCTTTCGGAATTGCCACGCTTCACCTGCCATCCAGAACTGGGACCGCATCACGCGTCCGGCATTATCATGGCGCCGACGCTGAAATATATGGAGCAGGCATATTTCGATGCACGTACCTTAGGCTGGTCAAAAAATCCGATCGTTGAAATTCTCATTCCGAGTGTCGTGGATGATTCGCTTGCGCCGAACGGGCAGCACGTTGCCAGTCTTTTCTGCCAGCATGTGTCACCGACGCTTTCTGACGGGCGGAGTTGGGATGATCATCGCGACGAAGTCGCTGATCTGATGATTGCCACCGTAAGCAAATTTGCACCGAATTTCAGCGCCAGCGTAATCGCCAGACAAATCCATTCGCCACTCGATCTGGAGCGTAAATTCGGATTGATTGGCGGCGATATATTTCACGGCGCGCTATCGCTGGACCAACTATTCAGCGCGCGCCCGGTTCTTGGCTATGGTGACTACCGCACACCGGTCAAGGGGTTATATCAGTGCGGGGCAGGGACCCATCCAGGCGGTGGCGTAACTGGTATTCCGGGACACAATGCGGCGCGGGAAATATTGCGGGATATCTAGTGTCGTGACACAGAAATATCGATACATAAAACGGCGTCTTTTTCCGCATGGCTGCGTTTCTCGTCGTTGCCATAGCGGTGCTATGTCGCCTCCTCGTGCCTTGCCCTGCGAAAAAATCCATCCGTTTTATTTGTATCGCTATTTCTGTGTCACGAAACTGAGAAATCTGCTTTTTGTCTGATTGATGCAAATAGCAGAGCACGCACGCGACAATCAATCCCAAACCGGCTTACGTTTTTCCAAAAATGCAGCAACACCTTCTATTGCCTCTGGCTGCATGAAATTGCACGCGATGGTGTCGGACGCATCCTGATACGCAGCCTCAATTCCCGCTTCCATTTGCCGGTAAAAAAGCGCTTTACCCAAGGCAAGTGTCGCGCGTGGCTTTGTTTTGAGGGTCGATGCGAGCATGAGTGATTCTGCGCGTAGAACGTCGTGCGGCACGACGCGATTGAGCAAGCCCCAATTGAGCGCTGTGGCGGCGTCAATGAATTCACCTGTCATCAACATTTCGGCTGCACGTTTGCGGGAAATTGTCCGCGAAAGTGGCACGGCCGGCGTCGAGCAAAACAGGCCGAGGTTTACGCCGGAGACAGCGAACTTCGCATGATCTGCTGCGACCGCGAGGTCGCACTGCGCAACCAACTGGCAACCCGCCGCTGTGGCCATGCCGTTTACTTCGGCAATCACTGGTACCGGCAATTTGGCGATTTTGAGCATCATGTCCGAACATAGCCGGAATAATCGCGTTACGTACGCTTGATCGTTGGCAGCGCGCATTTCTTTCAGGTCGTGCCCGGCGCAAAATGCGTTTCCGTTGGCGGCGATGATGACCACACGGATTTTTTCGTCGCTGGCCATTGAATCCAGCACCGTGTGAAACGCGACTAGCGTTTCAAGCGACAACGCGTTGTATTGCCTTGGTCGATTGAGCGTCAGAATTGCCACGCCATCATCAAGGTTGAGCAGCAGCGGGGAGGCTGGAGGTTCCGTATGCGTGTCCATCGCAATACCTTGTGCGTTGTTGTGCATGAAGCGAATTTGTCATGATACGCGGCTAACCTTGACTGGAGCTTCCCTTGATTCAATTGTCTTCACAGTGTGCGGTTTTGCACTTACATTCCAGTTGCAGGCGCGTAGCATCCCCTAAACAGGTGCTGAGAAAAGGTTTACAACGGTGCATACTGGGCATAGTATTAATGGCTCGGTAGTTTTGTCGGCTTTTCCTTATGAATCATAGGCATTGCGAGATAAGGAAAAGTTTTACGCGAAGCTTAATTCTGCTTTGCGTCGGGAAGCAGCGTTCCCGGCGCTGGCGCACCTGAATGGTTATGCTCATGATAAAAAATACACGACTTATGCGCGCACGTTTCAACTTTGCATTTATCTCCGCTCCGCCGCTGCTTTGCGCATTGCTGGCGTCGGTGAGTGCATTTGCGAATCCGGCGCTTCTGCGTGATGCCACGCAATTACTCGCCGCGAGTAATCCGAAGCAAGCGTACATGATTCTCATTGCGCAGGAGCCGCAATTGGCGGGCAATGTTGAATTCGATTACTTGCTCGGCGTGGCCGCTCTTGATAGCGGGAAGATCGACGAAGCCATTGTCGCGTTCGAGCGAGTGTTGCAGAAAGACGCGAAGCATGCCGGCGCGCGGATGGATCTGGCGCGTGCGTATTTCAACCATGGTTCCATGGATCTGGCACAGGCGAACTTTCTGGAATTAAAAGCGAGCAACCCTCCGGCTGAGGCGCGGATCGCAATCGACAAATACCTTGCGGCGATTCGCGAGCGCCGCGCTCAGACCGGAAGCACCTTTTCGGCCTGGGGCGAAACAGCGCTTGGCTATGACAGCAACATCACTGGCGTGCCATCCGATTTCACGTCAGCAGTTACTTCTGCGTTCAATCTCACCGGCGTAAACCCCACGGGTAACTCGATCAAACGTAAAGCGCCCTATCTTGGTGCCGCTGTCGGGGCAGATTACACGCATGCTTTGAAGGCGGGCTGGGCGGCGTTCGTGGGTGGCGAGGCGCGTGGCCGCGCGTATCGGCACGAAGGTGATTTCAATTCCATCTCCGGTGAAGCGCGTGCCGGTGCATTATGGTCAAACGGCCCGCAGCAACTGCGCCTCACGGGTGGTTACAACCGATACAATCAGGAAGGCTTGGCACCTGGCGATCCGAAGCCAACGAATGATCGCAGCACCGCATTGTTTGCTGCTGATTATCGCTACGCCATGAATGAACGCCAGCAATGGAATGTTGGTCTGGCTGGTACGCGGGTAAAGTTCCTCACCAATAACATCGAAGACTTCAACGCCGCTACTCTGACCGTCGGATTCGTGCAGGCGTTCGAGCGCAAAGGCTCACCGGTATGGCAATTGAGCAGCTTTTATAGCCGCGATGAAGCCATCAACAAACTGGCCGATGGTGTATCCGATAAATCCAAGCGGGTCGCCGGTGTGCGCAGTTATTTCCAGTATTCGCTGGCCGAAAATCTCGCTTGGTTCAACGGCTTGGGATTTTCCGTTCGTCGCGACCAGAGTGCATTCGCCCGCGCCACCGAGGTTGAAATCGGTCGCGATCATCTGGCCGATGCCACGCTTGGTGTGACGTGGCGTTTCCAGCCAAAGTGTTCGATGCGTGCGCAGTGGTTTGCGTCGCGTAACGATTCCAATATCGCGATCTACGATTTCACCCGCCACGAGGTGTCTTCCACGATTCGCTGCGACTTCCAGTAATTGAATCACTGCAAAAAGCTGATGCGTCTTTAAAGGACAAACAATGAATACGAAATTATCGTTTGCAAGTTTCAATAAACTCGCCGCCGTAGTGGCAGGTCTCGCGTTGTTGGCGATGGCGGTTCCCGCGTTTGCGCAGAGCGGCCAGTTCACTTACGTGATTGGTACCGTTACGATCGAACGTGGTGCGCAACGCATCACGCCGGTGCGAGGTACCACAGTGACACCGCTTGACGTGATCGTAACTGGCACAGACGGCATGGCGCAATTGGCGATGGTGGATCAGGCCAAACTCTCGCTGCGTTCAAATTCGCGATTGATTGTGCAGCAATATCCGGTTGCAGCCGGTGACCCGCCTGGCGCGGTTCTGAATCTCGTGCAAGGAACCCTGCGCTCGTTTACTGCCTTGCTGACGAGAGCGAACAAGGACGCCTATCAAATGAGAACCAAGGTCGCTACCGTTGGTATCCGTGGTTCTGGCGGCATTCTCGAATCCAATGGCGATACCACCAATCACTACACGATCGAAGGTAGCCACATCGTCGCCAGTCTCGATGGCAAGTTCCCGCCCATCCTCACCAATCCGAATGAAACTGTACAGGTGGTTCTGGGACAGGCACCGAAGTTAATCCCGACGCCACCCAGCTTGCTGGAATCCGGCAAGATCATGATCGGTGGCAAGGAAAAGAAACCAGTGAACGAAGAGAAAGATGAGCGGCTGCTGGGGCAGAACGGAAGCAGTGGCACAACCGCGCAGGTTCTCGGTAGCAACGGTCTCGGTTTTTCGGTAGTCGATGCCAACACCAATCTGGGCGGTGACCCAATCAATCTGCAAAACATCGTCATCGCCAATGGCGGTGCGACGCTGTCCGATCAGGCGATTCCAGCGGGCATGACGCTCGACAGTAGCGGCGCTTTACGCGCCTACACCGCGTATGCGGGCACACAGAGCGGCACAGGTGCCAACGTGGTCGGCGGTACCGTCAGCGACCTTCAAACTGTGACTATAGGTGCCAACACGACAATAGTGCTTGGTCGCTGGAGCGGGGTGAGCAGCTTTGGCTTCGGCG
>JANYFH010000254.1 GCA_025362705.1 Betaproteobacteria bacterium | reverse complement strand
ATTCGGTGTTGGCATTTGCCGGGGTGCCCGCGGACGAACCAGCTTGCGTGCGGCGCGCACCGATTTCACGCTCACCACTGCAGGTTCTGGCTCGGCTGGCTGCAATGGACGCAACACAGCATCAAATAGCACCGACTCGTGTGCCGGCCGCGCGCTAAACCAAAGGGGCGTGCCGATAGTCGTGACTACATGTAGTGCCATCGACGAACCGAGCGCAATTAACAGCGCCCGGTGAGTGTGCAACCATGCGCTACCACGCAGTGATCGTGTTCCATCAGGAGCCGATTCCGCCGCCGAGTTGTTAACATCGCGTTGCATTATTCTGTGTGCAAGGACACCAGCATTTGCTCAAATGAACCACCGTGTTCGTCTTCAAACAAAATCTTTACCGGCAAATAATATTTGTCCTTCCCGGTTCCCAGCCAGAGATGCGCCTTGGATTCGCCTTCCTTTGCGTCGCGCACGTAGTAGACCGTGGGGATGCTCTCGTTGTTTATCGTGAGTACCGGCTCACCGAGTTTTCGGTAGCGGTATTGTTCAACTTTTTTGCCTTGACTCATCCACAGGCGCACTTCGGACGTGCGCGGAACGCTGAACATGAACTGGTACAGCGCGGATAACCGATCCTGCGTGCCTGCGGGCAAATCAAACACTTCGCTCTCGCCAGAGTGCTGCGAGACAAGCTGGTGCTTGTCCCATTCGAATACCGACGAAATGTTTTTTTTCTGGTCGTTGCGGCGCGTGAAATGGTAGCTGCCGGGTCTTAAACCGTCAGCGCCAATGGTGCCTTCAGAAGTTACCGTCAAGCGGTCGCGCAGAAACAGGCGCAATGGACCGGCAGTGTCGGTTTCGGAAACGATTTTGTAGTTGTCGCCTTCCCGAACGAACTGTTCTTCGATGGTGCCAATCCATATCCCTGCCTTGTACACTTTGTAGCTCGCCTTCACCATCATCGGCGAAGTCGGTGCCGCGATTGTAGTGGCTGCGAATGCCACGCCAGCGAAAAGTATCGCAAGCACCGACACAAGAGCGGCGGCGAGAATCTTTGCACGCAAACGCATCATGAATTTATTCCTTCGGTACGAGGAGTTGTTGCTCTCCCAAGTATGAAGAAACGTTTATTCCGGCAATCTCGACGACATCATCAGCCGTAAACCTTACGCGACCCTCCGCCAGCCAGCGCAGCGCCTGCGGATAAATGCAGTGCTCCTGCGTGAGCACACGTTGCGCGAGCGCGACCTCATCGTCATCGGTAAGCACCGGCACGGCGGCCTGAATGATGATCGGGCCGTGATCGAGTGTTGGCGTAACCAAATGCACAGTGGCGCCGTGAATTTTTACGCCGGTCGCGAGCGCCTGACGGTGTGTGTGCAAGCCCGGAAACGCGGGCAGCAGCGATGGGTGGATGTTGACGATGCGTCTCGGGTAGCGTTTGACAAAACCTTCCGTCAGTACGCGCATGAAACCGGCGAGCACGATGTAGTCGGGCGCGAAAGCATCAATCGATTCGGCGAGCGCGGCATCGAATGCGTCGCGTGTCGCATGCGCCTTGTGGTCAACGACGCAGGTCGGCACGCCGTGTCTGGCTGCGGTTGCCAGGCCACCCGCATCCGGGCGGTTGCTGATGACAGCGCTTATGTTGAGCGGCAAACCTGCATCGAGGATTGCTTCCATGTTCGAGCCGCGACCGGAAATCAGGATGACGATGGATTTCATGACCAGGATCGCGCTGCCGCTGAAAAGAATGAAACTCTAGTATTTTTGCGCAGTCCAGACCATTTATGCTCGGGAACCCGCGCCAGTGCTAGGGAATCTCTGATTAAGTCCATTTCGTCGCCATACTTTGTTGCTTGCGCAAAAAATTCTCCTTACATATTAGACATATGCGGCGTCGAATTTTTTGCACTCGCGCCTAGTCTGGCTTAGAACTGAACTTAATCAGAGGTTCCCTAGAGTTTTCATATATTCAATTGACGATAGTCTGCGCTTCGCCTGCCATACGCGAACGTATTTCGCCTATCCTGAACACAGTTTCACCCGATGCCTGTAAATGCGCAGTAGCCGTTTCGGCGTGTTCGTTTGCAACGATCACCACCATGCCGATGCCGCAATTAAATGTGCGCGCCATCTCGGCGTCGTCTACCTTGCCGTGCTCCTGCAGCCACGCGAACACGGGCGGCGCCACCCACGATTTTCGCTCGATCACGGCAGTGACGGCATCGGGCAATACGCGTGGAATATTTTCAGTCAACCCGCCGCCGGTAATGTGCGCCATGCCTTTTACCGTTGCCGGTTGCGCGTTCATCAACGCGAGCAGAGGCTTCACGTAGATGCGTGTGGGCGCGAGCAAATCCAGCCCCAGCTGTTTGTTGTTGGCGGCGTGAAGATCAATGCCTGACCGCTCGATGATTTTGCGGATCAGCGAGTAACCGTTCGAATGCGCGCCACTTGATGCCAGGCCGAGCACAACGTCACCCGGCACGATGCTGCGGCCGGTGATGATGTTCTCCCTCTCGATCAGGCCAACGGCGAATCCGGCGAGGTCGTATTCGCCTTCCGGATACATCGATGGCATTTCGGCTGTTTCACCGCCGATCAACGCGCAGCCTGCCAATTCGCAGCCGTAGGCGATGCCTTTGACGACATCGGTTGCGATCGCGACATCGAGTTTGCCGCAGGCGAAATAATCCAGGAAGAAAATCGGCTCGGCACCCTGCACCAGAATATCGTTCACGCTCATCGCCACCAGATCCTGGCCGACCGTATCGTGCTTGTTCAGGTGAAAGGCAAGTTTCAGTTTGGTGCCGACGCCATCGGTGCCGGACACCATCACCGGGTTTTTGAATTTTTTCGAGACTTCCACCAGCGCACCGAAGCCGCCGATCCCGCCCAGCACCTCCGGTCGCATGGTGCGTTTGGCGAACGGCTTGATGTTTTCAACGAGCTGGTCACCCGCGTCGATATCGACACCGGCTTCTTTGTAGGTCAGGGGAGAGAGAGAGTTTGTCATGGCCGATGCGCGCAAGCCGGTACTTCTGGCTGGTGCGGGTTATGAGTTACGATGGGTGAATCCAACGATCAGGATTTTACTGGAAATGCCCTCTCGCCGCCCCTACGACGTTCGATCCGGGACAACTCCCGCCTTCCTCGCGCGATTGCGCGCCAAGCGAATCCCGACGATGCCGCGCGGCCCGGATTGGAATACCGCGCGGTTCGGAATATTCTTCCTCGCTCTCGGCGGCGTATTGTGGCTGCTCTCGCCGATCCTGGCACCGTTTCTTGCGGCGGCGATCCTCGCCTACATTTTCGCTCCGGTCGTCGACAAGCGCGAAGCACGCGGCGTGGCGCGCGCGATTGGCACGCTGATCGCAGTATTGCTGCTGCTGCTGGCGATAGTGTTGCTATTCCTGATTGTGCTGCCGCTGTTTACCAATGAGATAGCCCAAT
>JANYFH010000392.1 GCA_025362705.1 Betaproteobacteria bacterium | reverse complement strand
TTGAAACGCGCCGCTTTCAGGCGGCGCGCGGAGAGT
Organism: Betaproteobacteria bacterium; assembly: GCA_025362705.1. Taxonomy (GTDB): domain Bacteria; phylum Pseudomonadota; class Gammaproteobacteria; order Burkholderiales; family Usitatibacteraceae; genus UKL13-2. The sequence goes on along the minus strand of JANYFH010000392.1, from coordinate 8,039 downwards.
CACTCTAATTGCGCGACTGGTCAACCAGCTTATTTTTCTTGATCCACGGCATCATGCTTCTCAACTTTTCCCCCACCTCTTCAATCGGGTGTTCCGCCAGCAAACGACGCCTCGCGGTCAGTGTTGGCGCGCCTGCTTTATTTTCGAGAATAAAGCTCTTGGCATATTCGCCAGTTTGAATATCCTTCAACACGTCACGCATTGCCTGTTTGGTCTGCTCCGTGATGATCTTCGGGCCGCTCACGTATTCGCCATATTCGGCGTTATTTGAAATCGAATAATTCATGTTGGCGATGCCGCCTTCATAAATTAAATCCACAATCAATTTTGTTTCATGCAGGCATTCGAAGTACGCCATTTCCGGCGCGTAGCCGGCTTCCACCAGCGTTTCGTAACCGGCTTTGATCAGCTCCACGATACCGCCGCACAACACGACCTGTTCGCCGAACAGATCGGACTCGGTCTCTTCGCGGAAATTGGTTTCAATCACGCCGCCGCGCGAACCACCGTTGGCCTTGGCATAGGAAAGCGCCAGATGACGCGCCTTGCCTGAATTATCTTTATGCACCGCGATGAGCGATGGCACACCGCCGCCCGCAACATAAGTGGAGCGTACCAGATGGCCAGGGCCTTTGGGGGCAATCATGATGACATCCAGATCGGCGCGCGGCGTGATTACACCGTAGTGAACATTGAAGCCGTGCGCGAAGGCGAGTGCAGCGCCTTTCTTGATGTTGTCATGCACTTCGTTCTTGTACACATCTCCGATGTTCTCGTCCGGCAACAGCATCATCACGACGTCGGCCGACTTGACCGCATCAACAACTTCAGCCACTTTCAGACCCGCCTTCCTGGCTTTGTCCCATGACGCACCGCCTTTGCGCAATCCTACGGTGACTCTCACGCCGGAATCGCTGAGGTTCTGCGCGTGTGCGTGGCCTTGTGAACCGTAGCCAACGATGGTGACTTTCTTGCCTTTGATTAGCGAGAGGTCACAGTCTTTGTCGTAATACACTTTCATTTTCTTCTCCGATGTAGTTCTGGGTTCTTAAGTTCTTGATCAAGCTTTGATAATCCATTCGCCACGACCGAGGCCACATGCTCCGGTGCGCACCGTCTCGAGAATGAGCGATCTATCCAGCGCTTCAAGAAATGCGTCGAGCTTGTTGCCGGTACCGGTTAATTCAATGACGTACGTTTTTTCAGTAAGGTCAATCACGCGCGCACGAAAAATATCTGCAGTGCGCTTTAATTCATCGCGGTCCTTGCCGACTGCCCGCACCTTTACCAGCATCAATTCGCGCTCTACGTGTTTGCCTTCGTTGAGGTCAACGATTTTTACGACATCGACAAGCTTGTTGACCTGTTTGGTAATCTGCTCGACGACTTCATCCGACCCTGAAGTAACGATGGTCATGCGCGACAGCGTCGCGTCTTCTGTTGGTGCTACGGTCAGTGATTCAATGTTGTAGCCGCGTGCTGAAAACAGTCCAGCGACACGCGATAGCGCACCTGCTTCGTTTTCAATCAATATGGAAAGGATATGTCGCATCGACTACAAATCCTCAGCCAGGATCATTTCGCTGATACCCTTGCCGCCCGGCACCATCGGAAATACGTTTTCTTTTTGGTCGGTAATGAAATTCATAAACACCAATCGATCTTTCATCGCAAACGCATCTTTCAACGCGCCTTCAACATCACTGGGTTTCTCGATGTCCATTCCCACGTGCCCGTAAGCCTCAGCGAGTTTCTTGAAATCCGGCAGCGCATCCATGTACGACTCTGAATGACGGTCACCGTGGAAGAACTGCTGCCACTGCCGCACCATGCCGAGATAACGGTTGTTGAGCAGGATTACCTTGATCGGTAGCTGATATTGCTTGCAGGTGGAGAGTTCCTGAATGTTCATCTGGATGGATCCCTCGCCCGTGATGCAGGCGACATCCGCATCGGGAAATGCAAACTTGCATCCCATCGCGTAGGGCAATCCAACGCCCATCGTGCCCAGTCCGCCAGAGTTGATCCAGCGGCGTGGCTTTTCGAATCGGTAGTATTGCGCGGCCCACATCTGGTGCTGGCCCACGTCGGAGGTGACGTACGCGTCGCCTTTGGTGACTTCCCAAAGTTTTTCGACCACGTATTGCGGCTTGATGATGTCGCCGCCCTTTTTGTACTTGAGGCAGTCCTTGCTGCGCCATTCTTCAATCTGCTTCCACCAGGCACCAATGGCTTTCCCGTTTGGTTTTTGTTCGGCCGCTTTCAGTTGGGCGATCAGTTCGATCAACACATCCTTGATGTTGCCCACGATGGGGACGTCGACTTTCACGCGCTTTGAAATCGACGAGGGATCAATGTCGATATGAACAATTTTTCGCGTTGGATTTCCCGCCGCAAAGTGCGTCGGATTGCCGATCACCCGGTCATCGAATCGCGCGCCGATCGCAAGCAACACGTCGGAATTTTGCATAGCCATATTCGCTTCCACGGTACCATGCATGCCCAACATGCCAACAAATTGCCTGTCTGAAGCCGGGTACGCACCCAGGCCCATCAGCGTATTGGTGCAGGGGTAGCCCAGCAACCGTACCAATTCCGTCACTTGCTCCGATGCATTTCCCAGCACCGCGCCGCCGCCGACGTAAATCATCGGCCGCTCAGCGCCGAGCAACATTTGCATCGCCTTCTTGATCTGGCCGGCATGCCCCTTCGTGACCGGGCGATATGAGCGCATCTCGACGGTTGCCGGGTAGTGGTACGGCGTTTTTGCTGCCGACACGTCTTTGGGAATATCGACCAAAACGGGACCGGGTCTGCCTGTGGTGGCAATGTAGAACGCTTTCTTCAGTGTCTCGGCAAGATCAGCGACATCCTTGACGAGAAAATTGTGTTTCACGCATGGGCGGGTAATGCCAACGGTATCGCATTCCTGAAAAGCATCCTGTCCGATGGCATGCGTAGGTACTTGCCCGGTAATGACCACCATCGGAATCGAATCCATGTAGGCAGTCGCGATACCGGTGACAGCGTTGGTCACGCCAGGCCCTGATGTCACGAGAGCAACGCCGGGCCTGCCAGTTGCGCGGGCATAAGCGTCTGCAGCGTGCAGTGCGGCTTGCTCATGGCGCACCAGAATGTGTGAAAACGCTTTCTGCTTGTAGATTTCGTCGTAAATAACGAGCACGGCACCGCCAGGGTAGCCGAACAGAAATTCGACGCCTTCGGCTTTGAGTACGCGGCAAACGATTTCGGCACCGCTCAACATTTCGGTTGAATTGGCGATGGCCTGGGGATGTGGACTGTCGGAAAGTTTCATGGTCTGCTAACGATGGTTTGGTGAGTGGGTTATGTTGATTGTCACAGTGGCGCGTACACATGCTCCCGCTTGCACGGGGCACCACGGCTACCGGTAACGGGTACTGCGCGCTTGTTGATGCAATGCGACCGTTGTGCGGTCATTTACGAAGCGCCCGACTCACCGCGCCAACCTCGTCCGCATGCCAGATCAGGCAAATACGGCAAACCGGGGGTCACCCGGCGGATTGTGCAGTGCGCAAAAATAGTACCTTACCTATTGGGCAGCGAATGGTCAAGCGTTAGTAGCTAGTTAGTTCCGTGGAACACGGAAACTTGTTAGACTCCTGCCACAAACGGCGGACTTCCCGCCGGCCAAAACAAACTTACTGTTCACTCTGAGGAAACCCTGTCCACCAGACAAGAATTATCGGATTTTCTGGCTTCCGTCGAAAAACGTGCCTTCAAGCAGGCCGTTTATGCGGTTCGCCAGGACGAATCCGCGCTGGATATTGTTCAGGACGCGATGCTAAAACTCGCGGAAAAATATTCCGACCGTCCACTGGAAGAGCTGCCGATGCTTTTCCAGCGGATACTTCAAAATACGATCCGGGACTGGTTTCGTCGCTCAAAAGTACGCTCTACCTGGACCACCCTGTTCTCTTCGTTCGGGAGCAAAGATGACGACGACGATTTCGACATTCTCGAGTCTATCCAGGCAGACGACTCGGCCAATGTGCCGGTTTCCCCGTCAGCACAGCTCGAACAATCGCAGCTTCTGAAAATAATCGAAGACGCGGTTGAACGACTTCCAGCGCGTCAACGCGAGGCGTTCATGCTGCGTTACTGGGAGGAACTGGATGTAGCTGAAACCGCGGAGGCGATGGGTTGCTCGCAGGGCAGCGTAAAAACACACTGCTCGCGCGCCGTTGCATCACTGTCTACGATATTGAAAACAAAGGGAATTTCTTTGGAGTCGGCCTTCCGAACCGACTGAATTTAGAGTGACGATCATGGATACTAAACAAGACAAACTGGATAAGGACTTCGCGCAGAAATTTACGCGTACGCTCAATTGGGGCTTGTCTCGCATTGAGGACGAAAAGCTTGCGCGTATTCGTGCGGGTCGACAAAAAGCGTTGGCCGCCTATCGCGAGCCAGTCAGCATTTTGGGATTGGTGACCGTTTCGGGCCACACGCTTGATGTTTCGAACTGGATTCGTAAGCCATTATTCTGGCTTCCGATTCTGGCGATTGTCGCGGCCGTTGCCGCATACACGCTATCTGGCACAGACGATATTTATGACGAAACTGGCGGTGAGCTGGACGCCCAGCTCCTCACTGGTGAACTGCCGATCAATGCGTTTTTGGACAAGGACTTTGGCTCGTGGGTGAAAGAATCTTCGCAATAATTGGTGCGGTTATCGTCGCGCTCGTGCTGGCTATCAATTCTCCTGTCGCATACGCACAAGCAAAATCAGAAAGCAAAGGCGCGCCCCAATCCCCGCCAGTGTCTTGGAAAAAAGTCCCGGACAGCGAGCGTCGCGTGTTATCACCGCTCGAAAAAGATTGGTCACAATTGTCGGGAAATCAGCAAAGAAGACTAGTTGGCGCCGCTCGACAGTTTCCGAAAATGGCACCCATACAGCAGGAACGTTTTCAGGATAGGCTAAAGGAGTGGTCTGCGCTCACTCCTGCGGAGCGCCATGCAGCACGAGACAAATACAAAAACCTCTCCAGCCTGCCACCGGCCAAGCAATACGAGTTACGCGAAAAATGGCAAGAAAAGACGTCGCACCCCAAGGGCGATGCAGCCGCACCGCCAAATTCGCCAATAAAATAGGTTAGCCAAACGCAGACGAACATGTTGTCTGACGCGGGCACCTTGGTGACCCCCAGTATTAAGCGCCGCATCGCTGCATTACCCTACGAGGCCTTGTTGCTGCTTGCCTTGATCGTGATCGCGGCATTCCCTGTCGCCGGATTAAAAGGTGCTGCGCTCTCGGGCGTGCCCCACATCATTTTCCAGGCGTATTTATTTTGTGTCGCTGCCGCTTATTTCACGTGGTTTTGGCGGCACGGCGGGCAGACGCTGGCGATGAAGACGTGGCGTTTCCGCGTCGCCGCCAAAGACGGCAGTGCGTTGAACTTCGCGACCGCGTTCACTCGTTTCCTTTGCGCAGGATTATTTTATGGCCCCGCCTGCGCGGGATTGGTGTTGCTGTTTTTCCCGGATCGCGTCGCGAGAGTCATTACGATGTGGACGTTCCTGCCGATGATCGCCACGCTTTTGTGGGCGCGCCATGATACGAATCGGCAATTCCTGCACGACCGAATGGCGGGCACACGCCTGATCCTGACAATACCCCCCAGACGCGAATCGTAGAACGCCATTCGGCGGGCCTTATGAAGCACTATCAGCCCATAAAGCGCACCAGTACTAGTGTTTTACCTTTAGCCTCATCGGATATTCCTTCCATCCAAGCAACGCGACTGCGACACCAAGAAAGAGCAAGAGTGGAACCGTGATCGTCAAAAATGGCGGCCAGTCGTTAAGTACCGCCAAATGGCTCGCCAACTGATTTAAAAAATAGAACCCCAGACCGATCATTATCCCTAACAGCAATTTGCCGCCAACGCCAGTCGTGCGCTGCGTCTGAATGGCGAACGGGATCGCGGCCAACATCATGATAACGACCGCCAGCGGCTGAAACACCTTGGTCCAGAATGCAAGCTGGTATCTGGTGCTGTTTTGTTTGTTGTCGCGAAGATGTTCGATGTAGGAATTCAGATTCAGCAGTGACATGTCGTCCGGCTTGACTCGAAGCACCGCCAGCAGATCCGGTGTCATCGCCGATTGCCAATACGCCACAGGAAGACGATCCATGCGCGCGCGCGCGCCGTCAAAGGTGGTTTTTTCCACTTCGTTCAACACCCAGCGGTTGCTGCCGTCGTCAAATCCTGCGCTTTGCGCGACGCTGATTGACGAGAGTCGATGTATCTTATCGAACTCGTAGATGCGCATATTCAACAATCTGGTGTCTAGCGTTACGGTTTGAATATTAATAAATGAAAGACCATCCTTCACCCAGAACCCCGAGCGAAATTCCTGCGCCACGACACTGCTTGTTGCCGCCAACCGCATGCGCTTGGCGGCAGCTTCTGCGGCAGGGGCCACAAACTCGCCAAACAGAAAAGTCAGCACGGAAAAACCCAAACCGATCACCGCCGCAAAACCCGCCAGCTTGGTCAGTGATAAGCCGGAGGCTCGCATTACCGTCAGTTCCGATTGCATGGAGAGTCGGGTAACTGCGAACAGCGTACCCATCAGTGCGGCGACCGGGAAAATGAGCACGACATTCGAGGGCTGTTTGAGCGTGACGTACAACAACGCAGTGGCAAGCGGGTACTTGCCATTGCCAATACTGTCGAGTTCTTTAATCAGGTCGAACAGCGCAAACAACGCCAGCAATGCCAGCAGCAATAGTAGCGTTGCCCAGAAAATGTCTTTTGCGAGGTAGCGGAAGAGGATGGTCACTTGGGCGGACGCCAGAACGTAACTTGGGATCAACAACAAACTACATTCTACCGGCTCCGCGTGTCACGGCAGAGCCGCACGCATTGCCACATGCAGACCTGAGGCAAATCAACGTAGCATGGAATTCAGCCGTTCGGTAAATACGCGCGCTTCTTCCGCACCACTTCCCTTTGCGATTGCGTCGCGGTAAGGGTCAACTAACTCACGCAAATCCGCCAGATTTCCAGCACGCTCCAGCTTGAGAGTGAAGAAAAATGCGCGAATTCCCAGTGCATCAACCACGGTGATATTCATCAAATCCTTCGCGGCGCGAAAGCGGGTAAATTCATCGACTGCCGCAACGGGCTGGTTAGATTGCTTGTCGGCAGCCATTGATTCCTGGCTAATCGCACTTCCGATTTTTTCGATCAGGCGCATGCCCAGCAACTGCCCGAGAAAATCATCTGGCGCGCCGAGTTTTCCAGCTTCCTCCTGCAAAATAAAGGCAGGTTGATGCCCATCGATCAGGATCAGCATAGTGCGCAAACGCGGCACGAGCTTCATTTTGCGGTTGCCGACTTCCAGCAAACCAAGCGCGGTTTTGCCGTAGATGTCGCCTGCACTCATTTTCCCCTCCGATCATTTGTCGGTGAAATGGCCTCTTTATGCGCCTTTTGTGGTTGCCACTACAGCACAATTCCATTCTTTACACAATCGTTACTTGCCGCTGCCCTTGATGCATGCGTGCTGGTGATTGCAATCGCGCAAAAAAAAGCCCGCTTGCGCGGGCTTTTAATGAAGTAAAGCAGAAGTAGTTCAACCTTCGTCGTGATCGATTGTGCGATCCTTCGTTTCCCTGAGGAACAACGTGCCGATGACAACCGTCATTAGCGCCACGATGATCGGATACCAGAGGCCATAGTAAATATCACCCGACGCCGCCACCATTGCTGTTGCCAGTAGCGGAAGCATGCCACCGAACCAGCCGTTACCAATATGGTAGGGCAACGACATCGATGTGTAACGGATGCGGGTAGGGAATAATTCCACCAGGAATGCTGCAATCGGCCCGTACACCATCGTCACGTAGATCAACATGATGAATAGAATCAGCAGCGTCATGGGATAGTTAATTTGATCCTTATTGGCAGGTCCCGGATATCCCGATTCTTTGAGTGCCGCTGTCGCTTTCGCCGCATCCCATTTGCCTTTAAGCTCAATATTGCCG
>JANYFH010000390.1 GCA_025362705.1 Betaproteobacteria bacterium | reverse complement strand
AATTCGCTCATCGTGTTCACTGCGATCATCGGCATGATGCTCGCGTATCCAGTGGGAATCGCATGGGATTTGCCGTTGATGCTCACGAGCACGGCGGGAATTGCGTTGGTAGCGGGGGCAGCGGCGGCCTTCAACTGCCTGGTTGAGCAACAGATTGACCGGAAAATGGCACGCACGCGCGCGCGGCCTACCGTTTCCGGTTCAATCAAGACTTGGCAGATTCTATTTCTTGCAGGAATTGTCGGTAGTGCTGGTTTGCTGGTGCTATATCGCTACGTGAATCCGCTCACGATGTGGCTGACGCTAGCCACTTTCGTCGGGTACGCCGTCATCTACACGGTGATCCTGAAGCCAGCCACACCGCAGAATATCGTGATCGGCGGTGCTTCCGGTGCGATGCCGCCAGTGCTTGGTTGGTCTGCTGTTGCGGGTGTTGTAGATCCTAACGCTTTACTGCTTTTCCTGATTATTTTTGCCTGGACCCCCCCGCATTTCTGGGCGCTCGCGCTGTACCGGAAGAATGAATACGCCAAGGCGGGCGTGCCAATGTTGCCGGTGACACACGGGGATGCCTTCACGAAGTTGCACTTGTTGTTGTACACGTTGCTGCTCACGGCCTCGACATTGTTGCCGTTTGCAGTTGGCATGGCGGGCTGGATATATCTTGTTTCCGCCGTCGTACTCAATGGATTTTTCCTGTACTACGCCATCAAACTTTTGCGCGACTATAGTGATGCGCTTGCCAGGCGCACGTTTGCTTTTTCAATTTTGTATTTGTCTTTATTGTTTGCAGCGCTGTTGATCGACCATTACGCACCACTGGTGCTCGGCTAGCTATGCGTGTATTTTTTATCGCGCTGTTTTTGCTTTGTCTGGTGTTGGCAGGTTGCGAAAGCAAACCTGTTTTCAATGCACTCGATATCACCGGTATCGAGGGTTACGGCAACGATTTTCGTTTGATTGATCACACCGGGCGCCCGCGTACGATGGCAGACTTTCGCGGTAAGGTAGTAGTGATGTTTTTTGGCTATACACATTGCCCGGATGTTTGTCCTACCACGCTAGCAGAAATGCGACAGGTCACGCAAATCCTCGGCAAGGATGCTGAGCGTCTTCAGGTGTTGTTCGTGACCGTGGATCCTGCACGGGATACGCAAGAGTTGCTCTCCAAATACGTGCCTTCTTTCAATCCCACTTTTCTCGGCTTGTATGGAGACAGTGCCGCGACTGAAAAAGTGGCGAGGGATTTCAAAATTATTTACCGTCGGGCAGAAGGCAAAACCGCCGAAAGTTACAGCGTGGATCACAGCGCCGCATCGTTGGTGTTTGATCCGCAGGGGCGCTTGCGCTTGTTCATCACATATGGCTTGGGTGCGGACAAAATCGCTCCCGATATCAAAAAACTTCTTTAAGGATTTTAAATATGAGCACTAAACGATTTCACGTCGGTCCGCGCATGTCAGACATGGCGGTTCATAGCGGCACAATTTATCTCGCGGGCCAGGTCGCCGACGACATCTCGCAAGATATTTCGGGTCAGACAAAGCAGGTTCTTGCCACAATTGACAAGTTACTGGCTGAAGCCGGTAGCGACAAAACCAGAATTCTTTCGACAACGATCTACATCACCGATATGACGAATTTCCAGGCAATGAATGCGGTGTGGGACAACTGGGTGCCGCAGGGCAACACGCCGCCGCGCGCCACCGTTCAAGCGCAATTGGCCAAGCCCGCTTATTTGGTCGAGATTACGGTGATTGCCGCGGCCTGATCAACCGCTTTTTCGCTGCATTAGCGACAGGAATTCGCGACGAAGACTCGCATCCTTCAAAAATGCGCCGCGCATGACGCTGTTGGTCATGAGGGCATCCGCATCCTTGACGCCGCGCCAGTGCATGCAGAAGTGATCTGCCTCCATCACGATGGCGAGACCATCTGGTTTGACTTTCTCCTGAAGCATGTTGGCCAGGCGGCTTACCGCCTCTTCCTGAATCTGTGGTCGCGACATCACCCAGTCGGTCAAGCGTACGTACTTCGATAGTCCAATCAGGTTGGAATTTTTGTTTGGCATGATACCGACCCACACGCGTCCTACGATCGGGCAGAGGTGATGCGAACATGCGCTGCGCACCGTGATAGGGCCCACAATCATCAATTCGTTCAGGTGCTCGACGTTGGGAAATTCAGTCACGTCCGGCATTGGTTCGTAACGACCCTTGAATACCTCGGTCAGATACATCTTCGCAACGCGTTTGGCGGTTTCCGTGGTGTTATGGTCTGTCTCGGTATCGATCACCAGGCTCCTCAACACCGCCGCCATTTTTTCTTCGACTTCAATTCTCAACTGATCGACTTCACCGTCTTTGAGAAAAGCGGAAATGTTGTCGTTCGCGTTGTAGCGATGATTCGCGCGTTCCAGTCGCGAACGAATGCGCTGCGACACGGGCAGGTTCGAATCGTCATCACTACTATCGCTACGAAAGAGCGGTGTAGGCTTGGTCGGGGGCATGTTGAAATCCTTCGCGGAATTGTTCGGCGTTTCTGCGTAAGCGCCGAGGGCAGGAAAACAGTTTAATCGGCAGTCGCTGAATGCGCCACAAAAACAAAAGGGGCTACGCGTGGTGCGCAGCCCCTTTCGCGATTGATACTACCGCTTATCGTATCGCGTCGTATTCGCCTAAAGCGGCTTTCATTTTCTGCATCGCCTTTGCTTCGATCTGGCGAATGCGCTCGGCAGAAACGCCGAACTCGTCAGCCAACTCGTGCAGGGTTTTTTCCTTGCCGTCACCCTCTTGTACCAGCCAGCGCGACTTGATGATTTCGCGGCTGCGCTCGTCCAGACTTTCCAGCGCAGCGCTGAGCCCTTCTGTCGCTGCCGTTTGCTTTTGCATTGCGGCCAAGCGCTCGGCAGGTTCCTGCGTTGCGTCTTGCAGATACGCAATCGGGCTTACCCACGTGCTGTCTTCATCGTCGTTTGCAGGTTCGAGCGAAATTTCCTGGCCGGTGAGACGTTTTTCCATTTCGGTGACGTCAGTTTCTTTCACATTCAACTGACGAGCGACTTCTTTTACCTCGGTGGGCGAAAGCGTACCGAAATTAGGTTTCATGCTGCGCAGATTGAAAAACAACTTACGCTGTGCCTTGGTCGTTGCGACCTTGACGATGCGCCAGTTTTTCAGGATGTATTCGTGAATCTCGGCCTTGATCCAGTGCACCGCAAACGAAACAAGGCGCACACCACGGTCGGCGTCAAAACGCTTTACGGCTTTCATCAGGCCAATATTGCCTTCCTGAATCAAATCAGCGTGCGGCAGGCCATAGCCAGTGTATTTACGTGCGATCGAAACCACGAGTCTCAAGTGCGACATCACCAACTCGGACGCCGCAGCCAGATCACCGCTGGTTTTCAACGCGAGCCCAAGCTCATGCTCGCGCTCAGGCGTAAGCATTGGGACGCGGTTAACAGCAGAAATATAGTTTTCAATGCTCGCCACTGACAGCGCGGGCAAATTCATCGTAGCAGTAGTCATGTGACCTCCACCAATCCCGAAGATACGGGTTAAGTTAATTTTAGCACTCCTGAGCATAGAGTGCTAATGTCGCAAATAGTTCCTGAAGCTAGCGCAAGGCGGCCAATACATAGCAATAAAATAATGTAAGCAATTGAAAATAAAAGTATTTATTTTCAATTGCTTTGAGATTATGTAGAACGCCTATTCATGCAGTTCTCTGAGTATTTTTGCCCCAAAAGGCCCGCCAGTTCTAGAGTTTGACCAGATCGGCGTTCAGCGGATTGAAACCCGCCGGAGATACATCCATACCGACAAGAACGCGCCTAGCCATCCGAGCAGGCCGGAGAGCAGGATGACCACAAGAGACTGTTGCAACGTTGGCGCTTGCAGCGAAAAATCACTGCCATACGAGACCGTCAGCGCGTGCACTTCGGCGCCCGCCCACCAAATGAAGATCATCACCGCAAGCACCGCAACCAGCCCCGCCAGCAAGCCCTGCGTTGCGCCAAAATAGAGAAAAGGACGACGAATGAAGCGCCGCGTGGCGCCAATCAATTGACTGACTTCGATCTCGTCTTTCTGCGTGAGAATCTGCAGTCGAATGGTGTTGCCCGTTACAAATACGACGGCAGCGGCCAAAAGCAAACCGAGCAACAAGACGATGCGCTCGGCAAAAGTTGAGAAGCGATTCAGTTTTTGCGCCCATTCGAAATCCATGGCGATGTTCTCGACCTTCGGCAATATTGCAATTTCTGCACGCAGTATTTCCAGCGTCGCAGGGTCGCTGGCTTTCGGGCGGATCGAGAATGCGTGGGGCAGCGGATTGGTCTCCAGGCTCGCCAGCAAATCCCCCATGCTCGCGACACGTTTCATTTCAGCCAGCGCGGTCTCGCGTGAAACAAATGTCACGCGATCGACGTTGCTTAGCGACTTCAATTTGCGCTCAAGCTCTTTGGTCTCCTGCTCGGTGACAATGAGCGCCAGATAGACATTTACATTCGGCTCGGTTTTGATACGGCTCGCCGCAGCGCTTACATTGGCAAACGCGACATAAAGCCCGAGCGGGAGCGTGATGGCAATGCCAATCACAAGTACCGACAGCAGCGTCACCGTGGGCTGCAGAGCCAGGCGCCGCAAAGCACGTTTGCAGGCATGCCCGTGAGCAATCAGCCACCCTTTCATGCAGCAAGCTTTCCGTGGTCCAGCGTGATTCGTCGGCAACTCAGTCGGGCAAGTCCGATTTCATCGTGTGTGGCGAGCAAGACCGTGACGCCGACTTGATTAAACGATTTGAAAAGGTCGATGATGGTTTCGGCGTATTCAGGATCGAGGTTACCGGTGGGTTCGTCTGCGATCAGTGTCGCCGGACGATTGACGATTGCGCGCGCGATGCAGAGTCGTTGTTGTTCGCCACCGGACAAAGTGATGGGATCAGCTTTTTCGCGATTCAACAGGCCCACTTTATCAAGCGCTGCGCGCACGCGTTTGCCGGTTTCAATGTGCGAGAAAGCGGCAATCGACAATGGCAGCGCGACATTCTCGAACACATTTCGGTCGAATAATAATTTGTGATCCTGAAACACCAGGCCAAGGCTGCGGCGCATGACCGCGAGCCCCGCTTCCTTCAATTGACTCACGTTCTGGTTGTTGACCAGCACACTGCCTTGTGAGGCGAGCTCGATACCGGCAGCGAGTCGTAGCAGCGTGGACTTGCCCGCGCCAGAATGACCGGTGAGCGCTACAATTTCGCCCTTTTCAATACTGAGCGAAACGCCTCTGAGCGCCTCGAAGCCGTTCGGATAACGTTTAACGGTATTGGAAAAAGAAATCATGCGCGGCTTGGCCGTATACGATTGGCTACGATTAGCGAAACAAGGCGTTGACAAATTCTTTGGCACTGAAAGGCCGCAGATCGTCAATGCCCTCTCCAACACCGATGAATCGCACCGGGATTGGCGACACAGGTTTATCCACCGCGAGGGCAGCGATCATGCCGCCCTTGGCAGTGCCATCGAGCTTGGTCACGACCAAGCCGGTGAGTTGCAAGGCATCGTCGAACGCTTTTACCTGGCTCAGCGCGTTCTGTCCTGTGTTGGCGTCAAGTACCAATAAGATTTCATGCGGTGCGGATGCATCCGCTTTTTTAATCACGCGTTTCACCTTTATTATTTCTTCCATCAAATGAAGCTGTGTCGGTAAGCGCCCGGCTGTGTCGGCGAGCAGGATGTCGATTGAGCGCGCTTTGGCAGATTGGATCGCGTCAAAAATTACGGCGGCCGCATCGCCGCCTTCCTGCGCGATCACAGTGATATTGTTGCGCTCGCCCCAGGTCGTCAGTTGCTCGCGCGCGGCGGCGCGAAAAGTGTCGCCCGCAGCCAGCATTACGCTCTTGCCCTGACTTTGGAAATACTTTGCGAGCTTGCCGATCGTGGTGGTTTTCCCGGCACCGTTTACGCCCGCGATCATGATGACGAATGGCTTTGACGCCGACGTATCGAGCGGTTTTTCAAGCGGTAATACCAGTTCGACGAGCGACGCTTCAAATTCTGCCTGCAGCGATTCGGCGTCAGCGATTTTTTTGAGCACGGTTACGCGTCGCAGAATTGTGATCAAGCGTGTCGTGGCGCGAACACCAACGTCGGCTGCGATCAGGGCGGTTTCCAGTTCCTCGAACAGCGCCTCATCGATCTTGCCGTGGCGCGTGAACAATTCGGCAACGTCCGTATTGAGTACGGAGCGGGTTTTGGAGAGTCCCGTTTTGAGTCGGGATAACCAGCCGCTGGCCGCTGTTTCGGCGGCGATAGGTTCAGCAGTGGCTGCGGTCGATTTTTTTGGGCTGAAAATGCTAAACAAGAGAAAAGCCTGCGAGAATAAATAGTGCGTTTAACAATAAATTATCATTGCAAGTGCCAACATGCCCGGTCATTTTAAGCCAAGCAACCCCCGTAAACCGAAGGTGGTGAAAGGCGCAAATCGTGTTCGCATCATTGGCGGCATCTGGCGCAGCCGCGTGATTGAGTTTGCCGATGCGCAATCCTTGCGTCCGACCGCGAATAGAGTGCGCGAGACTTTGTTCAATTGGCTGGGTCAAACACTGCACGGTAAACGCTGCCTCGATCTGTTTTCCGGTAGTGGAGCGCTCGGTTTTGAAGCCGCGTCAAGGGGAGCAGCAGAGGTTGTGATGCTGGAAGTACTACCAGCCGCTGTTACTGCGCTGAAAATAAACCAGCAAAAACTGGTGGCCCGTATGTGTCGCGTGGTCGTCATGGATGCATTGAAATTTCTTGGCAGCAGCAACGAGAAATTTGACATCGTCTTCGTCGATCCCCCTTTTGCATCAAATCTGATGTCCGCAGTGCTCCAGAGATTGCCGAAACACCTTTTCGCTGGAGCTCACGTTTACGCTGAATGGGGCCTGCCGCTTGCCGAGGTTATTGCTGATTTGCCAGTCCGGCATTGGGAGATCGCGAAACAGGGCAGGGCGGGTGCGGTACACTTCGCGTTATTGAGGTTGTTGCCAGATTTCCCGCACGTTTGCCCTGAGAACAAAACATGATCAAAGCCGTTTATCCCGGAACATTTGACCCCCTCACCAAGGGGCACGAAGACTTGGTCGCCCGTGCCGCGAAGCTGTTTGGTGAAGTCATTGTCGCGGTCGCGCATAGCCAGGCGAAGCAACCATTCTTTTCGCTTACCGAGCGCATCGGATTGGCCAGGGAAATCCTTGCACCGATGCCAAACGTAAAGGTGATGGGATTCTCGGGCCTGCTTTCGGATTTTTTGAAGGTTCAAGATGCCAACGTGATTTTGCGCGGCTTGCGCGCCGTATCGGATTTTGAATATGAATTTCAAATGGCAGGCATGAACCGAAAACTCAATCCCGGCGTTGAAACCATGTTTCTTACACCGTCCGACAAATACATGTTTCTTTCGGCAACCATCGTGCGCGAAATTGCCACGTTGGGCGGGGATGTGAGCGACTTCGTACATCCGCTGACTGCCAGGGCGCTGCAAGGCAAGGTAGGAAAGTAAAAACGTGGCGCTCAAGATTACTGACCAATGCATCAACTGTGACGTCTGTGAGCCTGAGTGCCCGAATGGCGCCATTTATCAGGGTCTCGACATCTACGAGATCGATTCGGGCAAATGCACCGAGTGCGTGGGGCACTTTGATACACCACAGTGTGTCGAGGTCTGTCCGGTGGATTGCATTCCGCTGGATATGGAGCACGCCGAAACGAAAGACGAGCTATACGCAAAGTTCGTGCGCCTTGTGCAGCAAAAAGCTGCCTGACACTGCCACTAACAAGAAACATACAACACTAGTCTGGGTGCGGCTCTCATGGTCAAAATGGCTGGAGAAGCCCGCCAGTTCTGGAGTTTGGCAAATTACGCTAGCTCGCCCGCGCTTTTCTCCGCAAACCGCTCCAGACCGGTGCGCGCCTCGGCAAGTGCGCTATGTTTTTTCTTAAGCGTGTCCATGCGCGCCTGCAATTCAGCAATACGCTCGGCCAAGTCCAATTCCGCGACTTTGATCTGCTCAATGCCAGCAACGCGTGCCTGCATTTGCTCACGTATTTCCAGTAGCGGCTGTTCAATCGATGTATAGAGTCCACGCGTCCAGGAGGCGCTTTCGCGACTTGCAATTGTGAATATCTGCATCACCCTGCTGACTACCAGCTCTTCAAATTGCTCGGCGAGCGATCCGCCGCGTCGTACCAGCAGATTACTGGTCTTGGTAAATTCAGCATCGGATTTGCCCCGTGCTTTTTGCAGTTCAGTGTGAAATCGTTGCGTGGGAAACGGATGCACTTCGTATTTACCCAGTGCAAATTCATCGCGCATTTTTTCACCGACCGTTTTAAACAGCTCGCGGATTTGCTCAATTTTGAAATCGATTGCAGCTAGTTTTTCCTCGACCAGTGTGAAGTATTTTTTAACTGTTTCCACCGTGTTTGCCGAAAGTAAACTCCCCGCGATCGCTGTCTTGACACGGTCTGCCTCGTATCGCGCGGCACCGACGTCAACAATGGCCGCCAATTCTTCGCCCAATCTGGCTTGAATGTTTTTGATGCCACGCACTTCTTTCAACGCGGCATCGACCCGATCATGGCGGGCACCCGCTTGTGACACTACCGACTGCATCAACTTGTCGTTTTTTTCGCGAAGAATACTCAAGCGATTGAGGCCTTCGAGCGTATCAAATCGCTGGCTATCCAAAGCCGCCTGCGCTGTTTCGAGAGCATTCGATATGGTTGACAGTACGCTCGTCGTCAATGCGGTCTGGCGATTACGCGGCAGATTGGCACCGAGATTGGCCTCAAGCTGGTACATGCGGCTTTTGATGATCTGATCCTTGTCGTCGGCAAGTTTGCCCATGAGCCCCTGGCGCGCCGACAAGGCGATGACCCGCATCGGATCAATGCGCAGCAAGTCGGCGGTATCACGCACGCGCCGATCAATTTCGCGCAAGAGTTCCCGACTGGTTTCGAGGGGATCGACATGTTGCGTTACATCCAGCGCATCGATCTTGTTCATTACCACCATGCGTACCTGCTTTGATTCATCGATGCTCTGCTCAATGGCGCGTTCCCGGAAGCTGCGCGCATTTCCAAGATAGTCCCGCCAGACCGCCAGATCGGACTTGGCGACACCTTGTGTGATATCGAGAATCATGACCAGCGCATCGGCATTTGGAATGCGCTCACGGGCGAACTCGGGTTCCAGCGACAACGCAGCGAGGCCCGGCGTATCGATGATGACCAGTCCTGCGTCGAGCAGTGGATGGGGAAAATTAACGACGGCATATCGCCAGCGCGGCACATCGACCATCGCGCCTTCGCTGTCGTTCACGGGAACTGCAATGCCCTCACCATGCAGACCCCAAGCAACAGCATCGGTCAGGGAAATTCGTTTGGTTTCGGAAAGTGCGGCAAGCGCACGCGCGATTGAATCCGGGTTGTCTGCGTCAAAATGAACAATGCGCCACTCATTCTCGTCGTTCTGTAACTCCGCCAGGCGTTTTGGGCTTTCGCGAGTCTCAATAGGCAGAAGTTTGAGCCCTGTTTTCACATCGCGATTGAAACGCAATTCGGTGATGCAGCGGGTTGACTTTCCGGGACCAGATGGCAATAGCCTGCGACCAAGATCGGTAAAAAAAAGACCGTTAATCAGTTCCGACTTACCGCGCGATACCTCCGCAACGAATGTAATGGTCACGCGCTCTTTCGCGACGAGCGCGAGCGCGTCCTTGAAAGCCGCTTCAAGATTGGCAGTGAGAAAATCGTGCGTTCGCAGGAACAGAAGCGCACGCGAAATCTGGGTGTCTAGCCCGTGGTGCCAGGATTGAAGATCGGCAAGCCGTTCGGTGATGGCGGCTTTGCTCATGTGCCTGTTTTGTCCATGCGCCAGTTTTGTCCTTTAGGCGTTCTTGATCATTATTTGGCTATTCTACTTCTGACAGTGCGGGCAAAAATAAGTCGACCGCTGGCCCTGCCGAAATGTGCGTATCAATGTCTGGCACACCCGGCAAGGCAAACCGGCGCGATCATAAACGCAGGCATTCACTTGAAAATAACCCAGCTCACCGTTTGTTTGCACATAGTTTCGCAGCGATGAGCCGCCAGCATCTATCGCTTTTTGCAATGTGTATTTGATGGCGTCGGCCAGGCGCACGAAACGCGGGCGTGACACCTTTCCCGCGGAGCGCCCGGGGTGTATGCCCGCCCGGAACAAGGATTCAGACGCATAGATGTTACCGACGCCGACAACGACCTGACTGTTCATGATGAACTCTTTGACACTCACACTGCGTCCCTTGGCAGCGGCCTGCAGATGCGCGCCGCCAAATTCTCCGGATAACGGCTCGGGGCCAAGTGCATCAATCAGCGCATGCGCAGGCAAAGGTCCAGCGATCCATAACATTGCGCCGAAACGTCTTGGGTCGGTGTAACGAATGGTCACACCGCTGTCGAAGCCAATATCAAGGTGATCATGTTTCTGCGGCAACAGGTTTTCATCGTCCGCGTTTATCACGCGCAAGGAACCGGACATACCCAAGTGGCTCAACAGGTAACCGCGCGCGTCATCCAAACGACAATCCCAAAGCAGGTACTTGCCGCGCCGTGCAATATCGATGACGGTCTTGCCGGTTAATTGTTTTGCGAGGTTTCTAGGGATTGGCCAGCGCAACCGCCGATCGCGCACCGTCACGCTTGCGATACGTTGTCCCAGCACTGTCGGCAGCAGTCCCAGGCGCGTAGTTTCGACTTCCGGCAATTCGGGCATGGGAACTCGTTGAGGAAACGTCAGTCTGTATTGTAGCGGCTATGCCTGCGTCCCGATAAACGTCTATGATACGAGTTACGATTACTCGCCTCCATTTTCATTCTTTCCAATCGTTTTTCAGCACTGTGCGCCATGAAATCAATCCGTCAAAAAGTCCTCGTCATTGTGCTGTCCGTTTTCATTGTGCCTTCCTCGTTTGCACAGGGGGTCAAGCCTTCCATTGAGGTTTCTGAATCTGCCGATTCAGGCAAAGCCAAAGACAGCGGCCTTACCGACCAGATGCTTTACCAGTATCTGATTTCGGAAATTGCGGGTCAGCGCGGCCGTGTCGGACTGGCATTGCGCGGAATGACTGACCTGGCGCAACGTACCCGTGATCCGCGCGTGGCGCGACGCGCGGTGGAAATCGCATTCCAGGCGCGTCAGATGGACGCAGCCCTCGAAGCCACCGCGTTGTGGCTGGAGCTCGAGCCGGATTCACCCGTCGCTCGGCAGACTTTAGCGGCGATCACCAGCAGCCAGGGCACGCTCGAATCGACAAAGATGAATTTGGGCAAGCTGCTTGCGCAGCCCAACAGAACCGCAGGTGTATTAATGCAGCTATCGGGGCTGCTATCGCGGTTTCCCGATAAACCCGCCGTTGCGGCTGTGGTGAGCGAGTTAGCGCAGCCTCACCTGAAACTTCCGGAAGCGCATTTCGCAATCGCCCAGGCGAGCTTTGCAGCAAAGGATGGCGCCGCCGCGCTAGCAGCGATCAACGAGGCGGACAAGCTCCGCCCGGGCTGGCAGCAGGCGGCAATACTAAAGGCGCATGTTTTGCGGGAAACATCCGACGAGAGTGCAGACAATTTCCTGAAGCAATTTTTGGCGGCGTATCCCGCAGCAACCGATGTGCGCGTGGCCTACGCCCGAATGCTCGCTGTGCAAAAGGCGTATTTGCAAGCTCGCGAAGAATTTCGGCTCGCGATGAAAAATAAACCCGACGACGCAGAAATTCCCTACGCGATTGGTTTGCTGTCCCAACAGGTCGAGGATTACGCCGACGCTGACAAACAGTTCAAGCGCGTCATCGAACTCAAACCTGACGATACCAATCCGGTTTTTTTCAACCTTGGCTCCGTCTCAGAGGCTCGTAAGTTACCCGCCGAGGCCATCGAATGGTATGGCAAGGTTTCCAGCGGTGACTATTTTGTGACTGCGCAATTGAAAATTGCCGGCATCATGGCCAAGCGTGATGGCATGTCGGCGGGACGCAAGTTCTTGCAGGATGCGCAAGCCAGCCAGGCCGATGCGCCCGAGACACGTATTCAGCTCATTCTTGCCGAGGCGCAATTGTTGCGTGACGCAAAAGCATTCAAAGAGGCGTTTGAATCATTGTCAGATGCGATCAATAAAAATCCCGACATGGCTGATCTGCTTTATGACCGTGCGATGGTAGCCGAGAAAATCGCCAGGTTTGATGTGCTCGAAGCCGATTTGCGGAAGGTGATCGAATTAAGGCCCGACCATGCCCATGCCTACAATGCGCTGGGATACACGTTCGCGGAGCGCAACAAGCGGCTCGATGAGGCTTATGCGCTTGTTAAGAAAGCACTCAGCTTGTCGCCCGACGACGCATTTATTCAGGACAGTCTCGGCTGGGTACAGTTTCGCTCGGGGCGCGTGGATGAGGCGCTCGTGACGTTGAAAAAAGCCTATCAGCAACGTCGTGACCCTGAAATTGCCGCGCATCTGGGTGAAGTGCTCTGGGTAAAAGGCGAACGCACAGAAGCCCTGAAGCTTTGGCAGACCGCGATTCTTGAGAATCCTGAGAACGATTTATTGAGAACGGTGATGGGTAAATTCAAGCCGTGAATATTTGTCCTTGTCTGAGCAATGATAAACAGCGCCAAGCAAACATGCGGCGCTGTTTTTTTGTGTGTGCGGTGTTGGCAGTCGCATTGCTAAACGCTTGCACGACCATGCCTCCCCAAGCGGTGATAGTCGCGACCCCGCACCGCGCAACGGAGGTGGCGCAGTATTTTTCGCTCGTTGGCCGTATCAGTGTGCGCGTCAACGACAAAATCGATAGCGGACAAATTCGCTGGAGTCGCAGTCCTGTTGAAGAGCGTATCGGGCTCTATTCGCCGCTCGGCTCGCAAGTTGCGGAGCTTGTCAGTGGTACGCAGACGCGCGCGGTCACGCTACAGCGGGGAAAAGAGATGGTGACGGCTGATTCAGTGGGTGAACTGACGCAATCGTTGCTGGGCGTTCGGCTGGATCTGGATCGCATGGCGGCGTGGGTGCAGGGAGTTGGACTGCAGGAAAATGTAAATACCGATATGACGTTGATCAATGGCGACGTGTGGCAAGTCACTGCGGAGCGCTATCAGTCAAACGGCAACTATCGGTTCGCCTCCCGTGTGTGTGCTGTCAGGAGCGATATTGTGGTTCGATTGGTCATCGATGAATGGATGCCGCAATGAGCACAGCTGTCAGCATCACATCAATGGCGCCAGCGAAATTGAACCTTTTTTTGTACGTTGTCGGGCGGCGCGCAGACGGCTATCACTTGTTGCAGACGGTGTTTGTGCTCCTCGATCTTGGTGACACCATTACTGCTTCAGGGCGTAACGATGGCGTCATCCGGCGAGTATCGGCACTGCCCGGCGTAAATGAAGATGATGATTTGGTCGTACGCGCCGCGCAGTTGCTCAAACGCGAAGCAGGATCGATTGCGAGGAGCACCGCGCATGGCGCTGATATCACCGTGCAAAAGAAAATCCCAATGGGTGGCGGCTTGGGCGGCGGCAGTTCGGATGCGGCAACGACATTGCTGATGTTGAATCAGCTATGGAATTTGGGCTTTTCGCGTGAAAAACTGCAGGAGATCGCCCCGGCACTCGGTGCCGATGTCCCTTTTTTCGTTTTCGGGCGTGATGCGTTCGCCGAAGGCATTGGCGAAGAGTTACACGAGGTGGAACTGCCGCGCTGGTGGTATCTGGTTTTGGTGCCGCCAGTACAAGTACCTACCCCCGCTGTTTTTACGCATCCAGAATTGACAAGAAACACGTTTCCCCTCAAAATATCGGACTTTTCGGCGCTCGGGCTGGTCAATATGCATAATGACTTACAACCCGTTGTTCTGAAAGAGTTTCCGGCAGTTTTTCGGTGTTTCGAGGCACTGCAGGCGGTGGGTCAAAAGTCAGTTTTTGGTGTCCGAATGACGGGTTCTGGCGCGTGTGTGTTTGCCGCGTTTGAAATCGAGCAGGATGCGCGTGACGCGTTTCAAAAGTTGCAACCG
>JANYFH010000382.1 GCA_025362705.1 Betaproteobacteria bacterium | reverse complement strand
AAGCGCCTGCTCTTTGTCACCGTTGGTCGTGTGCACGGTATAGCGTCGCTCACCGCTCACGACGCCAGTGACCAGCATGACGCTGCCTTTTTTGTTGGGTTCACTCAGGCTGTGGACAGCTGAACGCCCCGAGTTTGTTGGGCGGATTGATTTACTGGTAAGTGTGGCCAGCTCAATGGCGACGATGCCACCGACCGGTTCAGTCGTCACCAGCGTTCCAGTGATGCGCTGACGCAGGGCAGGTGTTTCGGTATCGCGTGCGGCGGCACTCAACTGCTGGGATTGGACAGCTTCGATTTCGCTTGCGGCGTTCGCACAGACGGTCGCGACGATGCAAGCGAAAAGAATTTTGATTACTGAATATCGCATGTGTTTCTCCACCTCTGGATTTGGAAGTCGGTCTGGACTTCTGGTGGCCGAGTGTTTACGGTGTTGGTATTGATGCGTCAAACCACCAGATCAGTGGGACGCACTGTATGTGCTGCACGCCGGGGAGGCAAGGCACAAAAGCCCTGGTATCGGTTGGCAATACTCGCGGGCTAAATGCGCTCAGGCTTGTATTTTCAAGCTTTCACAAACGCCGCACGATTCACATTCAACCACTGCTCGAAATTCAGCAGCGCCGGATTGAGTTTGCGCGTGGCCTCGACGCTACGCGCCGCACGAAAGACGGTTTCGAAATCATGTTTAAACTGGAACATGTTGCCAAGATCTTCCGCGCCAGGAAAACCAAATCCGCGATATGCCTCGGGTGTGACGGCGTTGTAGGCCACGGGCTTACCGATCAGTTTGCTGAACGCGGCGGCCATCTCGGTACCGCTCAGGTGTTTGCCGGCGATGCCGACAGATTGGGGAAGCGCGCCTACGCCTGCTTTGAATATGCCGAACGCAGAGCGGCCGATATCCACTGCCGCAATCCCCGGCAATTTAGCGTCACCCATTGGAAGGGAGATCGCCAGTTTGCCGTCTGCACCCGCGGCGGGCCCCATGCCGAAGTGAATGAAGTTATCCCAGTAGAACGACGTATATAACAGTGTCACCGGCAATTTGCGACCAAGAAAGAAATGATTCGCTTCGCCCTTGGCATCGAAATGCGGCACGTTGTACTTACCCATCAGTGTCGGCATTGTTCCGCTGCCGATTGGAAGGGTCTTGCGTGTGTCTTCAAGCGTGGACCAGATGATGTGCTGCAATTTTGCGTCCGCCGCAGCCTGGGCCAGCGTCGCAGCTTGCGCCAGCTCTTTGTCGGGCGAAAAATGTTCCCAGAAGTTAGTGATACAAAAAGCACCGTACGCGCCCTGCACGGCACCCGCCACAATCGCAGCATTGTCGAGATCGGCGACAACGACTTCCGCGCCTGCGGCGGACAATGCTTGGGCCGCGTTCGAATCGGGTTTTCGCGTGACTGCGCGCACCGCAAAATTGCCGCTGGTGTCAGCGAGGATGGTGCGAGCCAGGCCGCCACCTTGCGCACCGGTAGCACCGAATACAGTGATCAGTTTTTTGTTCATGGTCGAAGCTCCTCTTTTTGCCGTACCAACATCGATGGATTTATTCTTGCGCAGTATACGATTCTTGTTTGATATTTATTTGATACGTTGTATGCGGTATTCGTTCCGGTCTGCAGCGTTTACTGTGAGAATGAACCAGAACGCCTCAGGCTCGTATACTCTTCGCATCCATGAACATCGTTGAACCGCAAATAATTGATTGCCAGGAAACCTATGTCGTGCGCTTTCTATCCAAAGTGTTGAGTTACGCGAATCTCAGTATTGCGATACAGAAAATATGAAGCGCAAAAACATCCGGCCATCGCGCTAACCGCAGAAGGAATATCAAATGAATGATGACACCAAAGCCTGCCCGGTCTGCGGCGAAACCATCAAGGCAGTTGCCATCAAGTGCCGCTTTTGCAATACCGATTTGACGGCGTTCGCCGCTTCCCGCGAAGCAGAAGCGGAAAAGCCGCTGTTCAGCGGTCGTCCGGCGGTGATTTACAGCGCGTGGCAGTGGATTGCGGTGGTACTCACGCTTGGGCTGGCTTTTATTTACTACTGGCTGAAAAGTCTCGATACGAGCTATGAAATTACGTCTCAGCGCGTGCGCATCGAACGCGGCATTCTCTCAAAAACCAAGGATAGCCTTGAGCTGTTTCGTATCGATCATTTCGATTTGCACAAACCCCTGGGGATGCGCCTGCTTGGCCATTGCCTGCTGCACCTGCGCTCGTCGGATGCGAGTTTTGCGACGGTGATCCTTTACGGTATTCCCGACCTTGAAAAACTTGCAGATTCATTGCGCGAATGTTCGTTGCGCGAGCGCACGAGAAGGCGGGTTACGACGTTTGTGCAGGCTTAGCTGCGCAGCTATTTCAACAGGCCGGTCTTGTCGCAGCGCAACTTCGAGCCGCTGAGTACGCATATCGTTTGACGTGCACCACGAACGTCATAGGCACTGATTTGCCAAGTGCTTTCAAGCTTGTCCATGACGACGAAACCGAACTGGTTTGAGTGGGTGATGCTTTCCAGCGTGACACCTTCTGCGGGCGCGATATTGGCCGGAAATGGATCCGGAAGCACCGTCGAAAGCTCGTCGCCGCCCATACCAGACAGGATCGTGGCGGGATGATTTGACGCGAAATTGATCGCCTCGAACAGGTGCACGTGCCCGTGCAATGCGAGATTCACGGCTGACGGGTAGTAGGCCAATGGGTGAAGCGATTTCATCACCGACAGCAGTGCGGCACTGCCGCCGTGCACGCCGCTATCGTCGTAAACCGAGTATCCGAGGATGGGATGGTGGACCGTGAAAATACTGCTTAAGCCTGGCTTTGCGGCAAGTGCATCGACCGTCAAAAACTGCTCGCGATACTGGTTGAATGCTTGCACATCGCGGGGTTTCGCAGGATCGAGCGGCAAATTGCCTGATACTGCGGAGTCGAATACGATCAACTGCAGGTTGCTCGAAAGTGGCACGGCGTAGGGTGGCGTGAAGTTGGCGATCGAATCATTTTTTGCGTCGTTGCAACTATGCGCGTCGTCGAAGGGTCGGCTATCGAGAAAACGAAACCAACCTTGTCCGGCGCGCCGACATTCTTCGTGATTGCCGCGCACGACCACCCAGGGCGCTACTGCCAATAACGTTGCGGCCGGCTCGAACAGATCCACCTCCCATGTGTCCCAGCCATATCCCCACGGGCTATGTTGGCAACCGGTGATATTTGGCGGACACACGTTCTCGCGGTAGTGATAGTCGCCGACGTGAATGACAAGGTCCGGTGCCATTGCGGCAGCAGCGTCGGCAATGCTGCGAAACGGCCACTCTTTTTGATCGAGACAGGCCTGCCACGCGTTGTCGGCTTTTTTCATCCGGCAACCGGTATCGCCGATGACCACGATGCGGCGCGGTGCTTCTTTGGGCAGGCGCAATTCGGTACCACTGATCGCAGCGCGCACGGCGTTTTTAGGCAACGCAAACTCACAGGTCAGCACAGGAAAGTCAGATGGTTTGGAATTGGCTGTGTCACTCGCGGTTGACCGTTGCGCAATTGTCGCTGCCGGTGCGCGAACCAGCATGCGTTGTGCGTTACCGTCCACGGTAATAAGCGGACAAGCCACATCCTGCATGTTCGATGTACCGACAGGGGTAATCGCTCGTGCCCAGGCTGCGCCGTTCTCGCCGACGACCACGAAGGCAGCGAGCAGTTTTGGCGACGGTGCAGTGGTTGATATCGGCCGCATCGAACTGCAACCGGCGAGTAGAAAAGATGCGCACAACATGAGGTGCGTGGGGGAACGCAGGGAACGACAAAAATTGGGCATGTTGAAGGCGCGCACGAAGAGTTTTCGGGAAGACGCTATGGTAACCAAAATTCGTGACAATTCGGATGTGCATAGCCGCATCCAATGCTAAAGTCTGCTGACCAACGTATTTCATTCGCGCTTCACCAGGAAAAATCTCCGTATGCCCTCACTAAACCTCACTGCCGTGCGCGCTGAGTTTCCGGCGCTGGCGTCTGATTGCGTCTACCTCGACAACGCCGGCGGTTCGCAAGTCCTGCGCCGCGTCGCTGACCGCATCCATGAATATCTTTTGACGAGCAGTGTGCAGCTCGGCGCCAGTTACGCGCAATCGCAGTTCGCAACGGAGAGAGTGTTATCGGCGCGCCGCACCATTGCAGAACTGATCAATGCGCCGCACGACGACGAAGTGGTGATGGGCCCGGCCACGACGGCGCTGATGTTTGTCCTCACGCAGGCCTTGCTGCCGGGCATTCACCCGGGCGATGAGATCATCGTGACCAATACTGACCACGAAGCCAATATCGGCGGCTGGATTCGGCTCCGGCAGGCTGGCGCGGTAATCAAAATCTGGGAAGTGAATCACGACAGCCTGATGCTGGAGCTTGATGATCTCGACCGATTGTTGACCGGGCGCACCAAGTGGGTGGCAATGACGCATGCGTCAAACGTGCTCGGCAGTGTGAACCCGGTCGCAGAAGTAGCACGGCGCGTACATGCAGTCGGCGGCAGGCTCTGCGTGGATGGTGTTGCCTATGCACCGCACCGGCTGGTCGATGTGCAAGCGTCTGGTGCAGATATTTATGTGTTCAGTTTTTACAAAGTATTCGGGCCGCATTACGCGGTGTTGTGGGGTAATCGCGAATTGCTGTTGTCGTTGCCGAGCCTGAATCATCATTTCATCGACCCCGGGGAGCTACCGTACAAACTGCAGCCGGGAAACGTGAATTTCGAGTTGTCGTGGGGCTGTGCCGGCATTGCCGACTACCTAAACGATATCGGCACCTCACTGGGGGCAAGCGGCACGAGGCGGCAGCGCATGCAGTCTGCATTCGATGCGTTCACCTTGCACGAAGATGCGCTTGCGGAGCGATTGCTGTCCTATCTTCACGCCAAGTCAAACGTGCGCATCATCGGCCATCACAAGGTTCACAACGGCAATCGAATGCCAACCATCAGCTTTGTCGTCGCGGGTCGGCACTCGGAGATCATCGTGCGCCATGGGGACAAATTCAATATCGGCATTCGCTTCGGCGATTTCTACGCGCGCAGACTCATCGAAGCACTCGGCTTGCAGGCACAAGGCGGCGTGGTGCGGGTATCGATGGCGCATTACAACACTGCGGAAGAAATTGATCGGCTGATTGGTTGTCTAGACGAAGTGATCGGCAAATGAAAGTACAAAGTGTCGTGACACATTTCCCAGAGAAAACACGCGAAATGCTAGCATCCACGGGCTTTGTGGCCGGAAAAGCCTTGTAAACCCGCACCAATGCTATAGTTTCCGGGTTGAGTTTGTAGGGTCGCAATACGTTCACACGTTCTACAAACGTGCACTCGCAAGGTCTCATTGCGCTCGCAATGCCAACGTCGGCTTCGTCGTGCACCTCGTGCTAAGGTAAAATTGACGTTTATTCACGGGCCTCCGTCGCCACACAAAAAAACGTCATGAATCTCACCACTGTTTCCGGCATCCGCCAGGCCTTTATCGATTTTTTCGTCTCCAAAGGCCACGCTCATGTGGCCTCCAGTTCACTGGTTCCGGGCGACGACCC
>JANYFH010000246.1 GCA_025362705.1 Betaproteobacteria bacterium | reverse complement strand
GTGGGCGTGATGCCCTTCACAATCGGTTCCGGACGTGCAGGCTTTGCTTCGAGTTCAGCACCTTTCGCGGTGGCAACTTCTTCGGCCGGGCGATTGACCATCTGATAGCTCGGTGTAACCGAATCGAGCTTCTCGGAATCTGAACGCAGACGCTCAACTTCGTAGTTGGGCGTTTCCAGATGGATGTTCGGGATGAGCAGCACGTTTACTTTGAAACGCACTTCCATGCTGTGAATGTCCTGACGCTTCTCATTCAGCAAGAAGGTGGCGACATCGACCGGCACTTGTACGTGAACGGCACCAGTGCCTTCTTTCATCGCTTCCTCCTGGATGATGCGCAGGATGTGCAACGCGGAAGAAGCAGTGTCGCGAATATGGCCGAGACCGTGACAGCGCGGGCAGGGAATGTAGCTCGACTCGGAAAGCGCCGGTTGCAAACGCTGACGCGAAAGTTCGAGCAAACCGAAGCGCGAAATTTTTCCGGTTTGCACGCGTGCGCGGTCGTAACGCAGTGCGTCGCGCAAACGGTTTTCGACTTCGCGTTGATTTTTCGTCGACTCCATGTCGATAAAGTCGATCACCACCAAACCACCCAAATCGCGCAGGCGCAATTGGCGGGCAATTTCGTCGGCCGCTTCGCAGTTGGTGCGGAACGCCGTCTCTTCGATATCGTGCCCCTTGGTCGCGCGCGCCGAGTTGACGTCGATTGATACCAACGCTTCAGTGTGATCGATGACGATTGCACCGCCCGAAGGCAGCGTGACATCACGGCGGTATGCGGTTTCGATCTGGTGCTCGATCTGGAAACGCGAGAACAGTGGCACATCGTCGTGATACAACTTCACTTTGTTGACGTTGGCCGGCATCACCGTTGACATGAACGCCTGTGCCTGCTCGAAAATTTCCGGTGTGTCGATGAGAATTTCGCCGACATCGGGTTGGAACAAATCGCGGATCGCGCGAACCACGAGGCTCGATTCAAGATAGATCAGTTCGGGCGCCTTGATGTCTTTGGCTGCGCCATCGATGGCTTCCCACAACTGCATCAGATAGCCAAGATCCCACTGCAATTCTTCAGCAGAACGACCGATGCCCGCCGTGCGCGCAATAACGCTCATGCCATCGGGAACAGTCAACTGATCCAGCGTTTCACGCAGTTCCGCGCGCTCTTCGCCTTCAACGCGCCGCGAAACGCCACCGCCGCGCGGATTGTTGGGCATCAGCACCAGATAGCGGCCCGCCAGCGAAACATAGGTGGTGAGTGCCGCACCTTTGTTGCCGCGTTCGTCTTTCTCAACCTGGACCAACAGTTCCTGGCCGACGCGCAGGTTCTGCGCGATTTTGCCGCGCGTGCCTTCGCCGTCTTCACCCTGCACATATTCGCGGGTAAGTTCCTTGAACGGCAGGAAGCCGTGGCGCTCGGCACCGTAGTCGACAAATACTGCCTCTAGCGAAGGCTCGACGCGGGTGACTTTCGCTTTGTAGATATTGCTTTTGCGCTGCTCTTGACCAGCGTGTTCGATATCGAGATCAACGAGCTTTTGCCCGTCGACGATGGCAACGCGCAGTTCTTCTGCTTGCGTTGCGTTGAATAACATGCGTTTCATGATTCTTCTTTCTCGCGCATTTTCAGCGACAGGCGAGGGCGAAGACGAACCCGGCGGGTCGCGCGCGAAAAAGCGCGCAGACCGAGGCATGCAACAGCGCGTTAGCTGGCTTTACGTGCAGCGATGAAGACGACGTGCCGCACCGCGCATGGTCGTTTGACGATGCGGTATCGAAAGCGAATATCGATATTGGTGGGAATTTCTTGTCATCTTCCGGTGCGAGCCAAAATTCTGCGTTGCTGTTTTTATGTCGACCCACTTATTGTGTGCAGGCCTGACTGCCTTGTTGCCTTCGGACATTTTTGTGCAACCCAAAAGGTGCCACCAAAATGCCCAACTGTTCATCTTCACGCCACCCGGTGCTGCTGTCCGCTTCGCGGACGGTGCGCGCAAATCGTTTAGTATCGCTACTTGTTTGGGGCGGGTCTTGAGACCAAATGTTGTTGGTGAAGAACCTTCCCGGCGGTGAGCAAAAACGACCGCCCGTTTTCCGTTTTGAACGGCGCTCCAACAAGCACTGGCAGTAGGTTTTTCAAAACTGCGCGGGAAAGCGGGTCGACCGAACAAAACGGTGATTTCTTGGGAGTTCGGTTCCAGCGGGCTGCGTGAACTAAATTAAGCGAAATTCACAAACAAAGTAAATAAGCTCTATGCGCAGCAGGTCGGTGGAAACAGCGGACTCGCTTCAAAATCAACGAGATAAAAGTATATCCTAAGATGGCACTTGCTGGTAACAAATCACTTTCCGGTGCAAAACCCGCTCTACCCGACGGGCCATTTGCAGCTGCCAGCATCGTAACCATCGACGAAGCGTCGATCGGACAGCGGTTGGACAATTTTCTCGTCACTCTGTTGAAAGGCGTGCCGAAAAGCCACGTTTACCGCATCGTACGCTCCGGTGAAGTGCGTGTGAACAAGGGTCGTGTTGCGGCGGACTATCGCCTGAATGAGGGCGACCTGGTGCGGGTGCCGCCGGTGACTACAGCGGAAAAAAAGCCAAACCTCAGCATTGGGGCTGCTTCGCAGGCATTTTCGTCCGGGAAAGCGCGCCCATCCTTGAGGTTGCTCTATGAAGATGATGCGCTGCTAGCGCTCAACAAACCCGCCGGACTTGCGGTGCATGGTGGCAGCGGCATCAGTTTCGGCGTGATCGAAGCGCTGCGTGCGTTGCGGCCGGAGGCGAAATTTCTTGAACTCGTGCATCGCATTGACCGGGAAACGTCGGGTGTGTTGTTGATCGCCAAAAAGCGCAGCGCATTGACCGCGTTGCACGCGATGCTGCGAGGTGACACCGATGCGCGCATCGAAAAACATTACTCGGCACTGGTGAAGGGCGCTTGGCCGGATGAACGACGTCACGTTCGGGTAAAACTCGCGAAGTATGTGACGGATGCGGGCGAGCGCCGTGTGTCGGTTGACGAAGATGATGGCCAGGAGTCACATACGATTGTTACCCGAAAAGAAGTGTTGATCGGTGCAACGCTGCTTGATTGCGAAATCCGAACCGGGCGCACCCACCAAATTCGTGTGCATCTGGCGCATCTTGGCTTCCCGATCATCGGTGATGACAAGTACGGTGAATTTGCGTTGAACAAGCAAGTGGCTGCCGTTAAAAATGGCGGCTTGAAGCGCATGTTTTTGCATGCACGATTGATGGCGTTTCTGCATCCGATCAGTGGCGAGAAGCTGGTTATCGAAGCGCCGCTTTCGGCAGATCTGGTGCACTACCTCAAACATGTTCGGGATCGATGACCCGATGCAGCCACGCCGCTTTGATCTGATTGTGTTCGACTGGGACGGCACGATCATGGATTCGACTGGCTTGATCGGCGAGTGCATTCAATTGGCCGCGCAGAATTGTGGCTTGCCGATTCCATCGACGGACTCGGCCAAAGCGATCATCGGGTTGGGTATCCAGGATTCGATAACACGGCTATTTCCGGAAATTGATCGTGGTGCGCAGACCGCGTTCGCACTCGCCTATCGACAAAATTTTATTGCGCGTGATCATGAAGCACCGCTGTACGCCGGCATTCGCGAGCTGCTGACAGCACTCGCGCAGACACAGCGATTTCTGGCAATTGCGACGGGCAAGTCCCGCGCCGGCCTTGAACGCGCTCTTGCACGGACTGAGTTGAAATCGACGTTTCACTTTTCGCGCTGCGCCGATGAAGGGTTCCCGAAGCCCCATCCTGACATGCTCTTAAGACTGATGGAATTCACTGCTGTCCCGCCAGAACATACGCTGATGATTGGTGATACAACGCATGACCTCGACCTCGCCCGTAACGCCGGCGTTGCAGCAGTTGCGGTGACCTATGGTGCGCATCCGTCCGATTTACTGGCGACGCAGCTATCGCTTGCTGTCGTCGATACTGTGAGCGAGTTAAACGTATGGCTGACACAGAACGCGTAGTTTGTCGCGTTGACGAGCTGGTTGATGGTGGCCGAGCCATGAAATTCGAGATTGCGCTTTCCGGATCTGCGCGCCAAATATCTTGTTTCGCGATCAAGTATGACGATACGGTCTACGCCTACATCAATTCATGTCCGCATCGCGGCACCGAGCTGGACTGGCAACCGGGTGAGGTGTTCGAGGAATCGGGCTTATACTTGATGTGTGCCACCCACGGTGCGTTGTTTGAACCAGATAGCGGACTGTGTGTGGGTGGACCGTGCCATGGTGCGCGCTTGCGATCACTACTGATCAAAGTCGTGGGGAACGACGTCGTGTTGTTGAACCACGAAAATATCGACAACGAAAAACGTGAGCCATGAATCAGGATAGCCAACAACCGCCAACCGCAAATTCCGCGACATGGGAACGCAGCGTGCTCGAAAAACTGGCCTTTGATGCGCTCACCGAACAGCGATTGTCGCGGCGCTGGAGGGCTGGACTCAGCATTGCCTGGCTGCTTTTTTTGCTTCTATTGCTGTTTGCAGTTATAGGATGGGTTGGTGGCAAACGCGATGTTTCCTCACTCGAAAAACACACCGCACTGGTGGAACTGAAAGGTGTGATTTCCAGTGATTCGAAAGCGTCTGCAGACAAAATCATCGGCTCGCTTCAGCAGGCATTCAAAGACAAAAATACCCAGGGTGTGGTACTGCGTATCAATAGCCCCGGTGGCAGTCCGGTTCAGGCAGGCTATATCAATGACGAGATCAAACGTCTGCGCGCAAAACACAAAGACATCCCGCTCTACGTTGTAGTACAGGATATTTGTGCGTCAGGCGGCTACTACGTCGCGGTGGCGGCTGACAAAATATTTGTCGATAAGGCATCCATCGTCGGATCAATCGGCGTGTTGATGGACGGGTTCGGGTTTACCGGCGCAATGGACAAACTCGGCGTTGAACGCCGGCTCGTAACCGCTGGTTCAAACAAGGGGTTTCTTGATCCGTTTTCGCCAATCAACCCTGAACAGCAAAAATTTGCGCAGCAGATGGTCGATGAAATCCATCAGCAGTTCATCAAGGTCGTGAGGGACGGACGCGGCAAACGGCTCAAGGAAACGCCGGAAATGTTTTCTGGCCTGGTATGGTCCGGTGAAAAAAGTGTTGCCAATGGTTTGGCTGATGGTCTGGGCGGGCTGGACTATGTAGCAAGAGAAATAGTCAAGGCTGACCAGATTGTCGACTTCACCACCGAGGATTCATTCTCCGAAACCCTCGCTCGACGGCTGGGTACCAGTGCCGCAGATTCTTTTTGGAATAAGGTATTATCCGGCGCGATTGGTGGTGGATCCATAAACGCAGCGACACCGAGGAACAATTGAGCGTAGAGGAAAGCAGCCGGACGAACGCGGTTCCGGACCCCAACCTCGAACTATCGGCCAGCGAACGCAAGTTTCGGGAGGTGTTCGATCTGGTTGGGACAGGACTCACCCAAGTCGATACAGGTGGCCGGTTCCTGATGGTGAACCGCCGATTTTGCGAAATGATGGGCTATTCCGCCGAGGAATTAATCGGCAGGCGTTTTGTCGAATTCACGCATCCTGAAGATCGGCCGGTCGACGATGCGATGCTACAAGCCATTGTAGGACAAGGCACGTCACCGCCCCTCACTCGCGAAAAACGCTACATCCGGAAGGATGGCTCCATATTATGGGCGCAACGCTCGGGTGTCGTGGTTTGTGACACTGCAGGAAAGCCGCTCTATGGATTGGGCTCTATTGAGGATATCTCCAGTATCCGTGCGTCACAAGCGGCGCTGGCGGCGCTAAATGATTCGCTTAGTGCAATCGTCAACAATTCGCCGCTGGCGATCTACTCCCTGACAGCTGAAGGTATCGTGACACTGTGGAACCCCGCAGCGGAAAAAATTTTTGGGGTCGCTGCGGCCTCCGTTCTTGGCAAGCCATCCCCGATCTTGACGATGTCAAAGTCAGTGGCAACAGATATCAGGATGCGGGTTCTGCGCGGCGAGAGTGTACATAATGTCGAACTCAGTTGGGCAGACAGTGATGCCCATCCCCGCGAAATCAGCCTCTCTGCCGCGCCTTTGCGCGGTGTGCAGGACGAGGTCGTCGGCATTCTGGTGACCGCATCAGATATCACTGATGCCAAACGCACGACGCACGCTCTGGATCACCAATTGCACTTCACGCGTGAACTTCTGGAAGTCATCCCTTCACCAATATTTTACAAAGGGGCCGATGGAAAGTACCTGGGTTTCAATCGCGCATGGGAGACATTTTTCTCCAAGCGACGCGAAGACTGGATCGGTACTCGCCCCGCGGATTTGCTTTCACCGGACCACGCCAAGGCGGCGGAGGTGGAAGATGCGAAGTTGTTGATTAGCGGTAAAACCATCGTTGCGGAAGACAACATCAAAGATGGCGATGGCAATAATCGCGACATCATCCGCCACATCAGCCGCTTCACCAACGCGGACGGAAGTGCTGCAGGCATCATCGGTGTGCTGACCGATTTCACTGACTTCAAACAGGTAAGCCAGGCGCTAGAAGCGTCAGAGGTCCGATTCAAGGCACTCACTGAGAGTGCAATGGATATCGTAACAGTGCTGGATGCAAGTGGCATCATCCTCTATCAAAGTCCCTCGGTAACGCATTTGCTTGGACACGACCCGCGTGACATGATTGGCAAGAGCCAGTTCGACATCATTCATCGGGACGATGTTGAGCCCATGCGCGACATGTTTCGCGAATTGATTGAACTCGGTGAAATGACTCGATCAATTGAATTTCGTGTCATGAACAAATCCGGTGCGTGGCGAACGCTGGAATCAATTGGTAAAAACTGTCTTGATATTCCGGAAGTGCGCGGCATCATCGTTAACACCCGGGACGTGACCGAACGCAAGACGATACAGCAACGCATGCAGCATTTGGCATATCACGATGCCTTGACCGAACTCCCCAATCGTTCGCTGATGCAGGACCGCATCTCGCAGGCAATCAGCCGCGCAGCACGGTCGACCAAGCGATTTGCAGTGATGTATATCGACATCGACAATTTCAAAAACATCAATGACTCGCTTGGCCACGATGCCGGCGACGAATTGCTGAGGCAAGTCGCGAAGCGGCTGACGGAATCGGTGCGAACCCACGATACCATTGCCAGACAGGGTGGAGATGAATTTATTGTGTTGCTCGATCAATTGGACGGACACCAGGGTGCTACCCGGGTCGCGCAAAAAATTCTTGATGCGTTGCGCACTGCATTTTCGGTGGGTGGTATCGATCAGCACGTATCCGGTTCAATTGGCATCGCACTTTTCCCGGATGACGGCGACGACGCACCAACATTGCTGAAAAATGCAGATACCGCAATGTTCCATGGCAAGGGCCTGGGCAAGAACACGTATCAGTTCTTTACCCAGCAGATGAACATTGCTGTGAAGCGCCGCGCCATGATGGAATCAGACCTGCGTGCAGCGGTCAAGAATGGCGATTTCTCGCTGGTATACCAGCCGCAAATTGATCTCAATTCGGGCGAAATCGTCGCGTTGGAAGCGCTGGTTCGCTGGGTTTCTGTGCATAGCGGCAATATCATGCCTGGCGAATTCATTCCACTTGCGGAAGAAACAGGGTTGATCAATGAGATCGGTCAATGGGTACTCAGGGAGGCTTGCAGGCAAGCGCAAAAATGGCTGGACGCCGGCATGCCGCGCCGTCGCATTGCCGTAAACCTCTCTGCCCGTCAACTGGAAGACAAAGGTTTCGTGCGCATGCTAGCCAACATACTCGCCGAGACGAACCTTGATCCCACGCTGCTCGAACTGGAAATCACCGAGAGCCAGGTCATGCGGCAGGGTGAGGGTAGCCTGATGCTTTTGCATGAAATTGCCAGCATGGGAATCCAGCTGTCAGTTGATGATTTTGGTACAGGCTATTCGAGTCTCTCTTACCTGAAGAGGTTGCCGATCAGCAAGTTGAAAATCGACCAGAGCTTTGTACGCGATATCACTATCGATCCCGACGACACAGCGATTGTGGTTGCCATCATCAGCATGGCGAAGAGCCTTGATCTGGATGTTATCGCCGAGGGAATCGAAACGGCGGGACAACTCACATTGCTACGCGCAAAAGGCTGCCGCTTCGGTCAGGGCTTTTACTTTAGCGTGCCGATGTCAGCGGAAGATTTGGCACCATTGCTCGCCGAGTCGTCGGTGTTTGATCATTTGCGTGCAGTAACTAGCGAGTGACGCGTGGTCGCGTGGATTCGGCCAGAAATAAAAACAGGGTGGGCAGTTTTTCGAGTGCGGGCATGTGTTTTCGCCATTCGCCTACGGACATGGTCTGCACGTTTTCACGGTTGCCGGTGAGGTCGCGCGCGAGGCAGAGCTGCGTTGATGGCGCAAGTACTTTGATCAGATCGGCAAACAGCGCTTCGTTGCGGTATGGCGTTTCAATGAAAAGTTGCGTCATGTTTCGTTGGCGAGATTCTTTTTCCAGCGCAATGATTGCCGCAGCTCGTGCAGTCTTGTCCTGGGCGAGATAACCGTGAAATGCAAACGTTTGTCCGTTCAGGCCTGACGCCATCAGCCCGAGCAGAATTGAGGAGGGACCTACCAAAGGTACCACTGGTATTCCGCGCTGATGCGCTATCGCCACAATGACCGCACCGGGATCCGCCACGCCGGGCGCACCTGCTTCCGAGACCAATCCGACATCGTGTCCCGCCACGAGCGGTGCGATCATGTCATTCAACGCATGTTTGGGTGTCCGGTCGTTCAATTCGAGAATGGATATTTCCAGCAACGGTCTGACGACGCCGATCCCTTTAAGAAACGCCCGCGCGGCCTTGGCATTTTCGGCGATGTAGTGGTTCAGTCTGATAGCAGTTGCGATGACAGTTGCCGGCAGGATCTGTGCAGGTAAGAATGGCTCAGAAAGATTGCTCGGAATCAGATAAAGCGTGCCGGGTTTCATGCCAGTACCGAGACGCCTTCGGCTTGCAGCATTTCAATCAACGTGATCAGTGGCAAGCCGATGAGTGCGCTTGGGTCGTCGCTTTGCATGGATGCGATGAGTGCGATGCCCAATCCTTCCGATTTGGCGCTTCCGGCGCAATCAAGCGCATTCTCGCGATCCAGATAAGTTTTGATTTCTGGGTCAGAAAATGTGCGAAACCGTACGGTTGTGGCAACGATACGGCTTTGGATTTGGTCTGTGGTCGTGTTCAGGAGCGCGATTGCGCTGTGGAAAATCAACGTTTGTCCACGCATCTGCTGGAGTTGCATAAAGGAACGCTCCCTTGTTCCCGGCTTGCCTATGGCAATACCATTTTGATCGGCGACTTGGTCGGCACCGATCACTAGTGCATTCGGGAATTGATGTTTGAGGCTCTGAGCTTTGGCAATCGCAAGCCTCAAGGCGGTCGCGGAGGGAATTTCACCCGCAAGCGGCGATTCGTCTGCATCAGGGCTTGCAGACACAAATTCGATACCTAGCCGGGCGAACAGTTCGGCACGGTATTTGGAAGTTGAACCTAAAACTATTTTTTTCTTCAAAATCAATGACTTTTTGACATTTTCGCAACAAAATCATATCATGTTAGCGAATGAATTTTGCGTACAGAATATGTCACCCACAATAAATATCGACCGTTTTACGCGTCTGAGACAGACCATCACAGGGAAATTTAAGCCGCCGGAATTGCCGAATCTTGCGGAATATCTTGCGGGTGAAGAAGGTGAAATTAACTATTCGCTGGTTGGACGCCTGGTCGTCGATTTGACCGGTAGCCAAGAACGGCGGGTTAAGTGTATAATTTATGGTTGGTTTTTGCTGTCTGACCCTGTCACGTTGGCCGCCGTTCGTCACACACTGGACATTAGCAGTTCATTGATCTTGGTGAAAGATGAATCAGAGCTTCCGCCATTGGAAATGGAATCCGACAGCGAGGATTACATCGTTTGCGGTGCGAATATACAAATTGCAGAGCGGGTCGAAGAAGAAATTCTGTTGAGTCTGCCAGCGCATGCGGTCAGACGTAGCGAAACGATTGATTCGCGCGATGTACGTTCCATGGAAAACAAGGTTGCCCGTGTAGTCGGTAAATCGCCAACGGTAACAAAAGTGTCCGAGGTGCCCGTTTCAGCAGGCAAGAAAATTTCCCCCTTCGCCAAATTGGCGGAGTTGAAAAAGAAGTAACAAGGTTTGAATTTTAGATTTGATTAAGGAGAAACACCATGGCAGTCCAACAGAACAAGAAATCACCATCCAAGCGCGGCATGCATCGTGCGCACGATTTTTTGACCAACCCGGCGCTGGCGATCGAACCCACTACGGGCGAGGCGCATCTGCGTCACCATATCAGCCCGAGCGGTTATTACCGAGGTCGTAAAGTACTCAAGACCAAAGTAGACGAATAATCCGGCCGCAAGAAAATTGTTGCGCAGATTGGTTAGCCAAGCCGGCAAGCGAGCGGTATCACTACCGCTCCGCGTCGTGTGCTAATCACGCAATTGCAGTCTGCGCTTATTTTTTTGCAGTTCGCGACACGCGACTAAGCAATATCAAAAGTAAACTGCACGGGTGAATCGCAGGAGGCGATAGGCCCAATACAATGCAGACAACAATCGCAATCGATGCGATGGGTGGCGACCACGGCCCATCGATCACCATTCCGGCCGCACTGAAATTCCTCGCCACGTCTGCACATCGGCGGGTAATTGTTGTTGGCAAACGGGAAGTTATTGAAGCAGAGTTGAAGAAAGGCGAGGGAGGCAATGTCTTCCGTTCGGATCCTGCACGTCTGCGAATTCTGGAGGCCGCTGAGGTTGTTGGAATGGACGAAGATATTCGTTCCGCCATTCGCAACAAAAAAAACTCATCGATGCGTATTGCAATTGATCTTGTGAAATCGGGCGAAGCGCATGCCTGCGTCTCGGCTGGCAATACTGGCGCCTTGATGGGTACTGCAAAATTTGTACTTAAAACGTTACCTGGCATAGACCGTCCTGCCATTTGTGCGGCGCTGCCTACACGTGACGGTGTGGTTTACGCGCTTGATCTTGGTGCAAACGCTGCAAGTACTCCCGAACACCTGCTGCAATTTGCGATTATGGGTGCGATGCTTTGTACTGCCGTGGAAGGCAAGCAACGTCCCAGCGTGGGTTTGCTGAACATTGGTTCCGAGGACATAAAGGGCAATGAGAGTGTGAAGGCAGCGGGGCAGCTTCTCAAGGCGAGTCACCTCAATTTTTATGGCAATGTTGAGGGTACCGACATTTACAAAGGAACGACTGACGTGGTTGTGTGCGACGGCTTTGTTGGAAACGTTATGCTGAAAACTTCAGAGGGCATGGCGAAGATGATGGGCGATTTTCTGAAGGCAGAGTACAAAAATGGTTTTTACAGCAAGCTTGCTGCCCTGGTTTCATTGCCAGTCATCCAGCGCTTTCGCCATCGCATGGATCATCGGCGTTACAACGGGGCAGCGCTATTGGGCCTGAAGGGCGTTGTGGTCAAGAGTCACGGTGCGGCCGACGCCGTCTCGTTTTCGCATGCACTTGATCGTGCCGCGTCCGAGGTTGAGCATGGCCTGCTTGGTTTGATCTCTGCGGAAATTGAACGTTTGCACGCTGATGGCCTGCTCGGATCACATTCAAAGAATGAAGCGCGCGATGGCGCGACAGGTGAGTCGCTATGATTTATTCGCGCATTTCCGGTACCGGCAGTTATTTGCCCGACCGCGTGGTCACCAATGACGATCTTGCAAAAATTGTGGATACCAATGATGAATGGATCGTCTCGCGAACCGGAATTCGCGAGCGCCACTATGCGGCAGACGACCAGGATGCGAGTGATCTTGCATTGATTGCGTCGCAACGTGCGATCGCTGCTGCGGGTGTCAATGCGACCGATGTCGACCTCATCATCGTCGCCACGTCGACGCCGGATATGATCTTTCCGTCGACTGCCTGCATACTTCAGGACAAGCTCGGTATCAAGCACAGTGTTGCTTTTGATGTTCAGGCAGTCTGTGCAGGTTTTGTTTTTGGCCTGGCGACAGCGGATAAATTCATTCGCAGTGGTGCATCAAAATGCGCGTTAGTGGTGGGTACTGAAGTATTTTCCCGCATCATGAATTGGCAGGATCGCGGCACCTGCGTTTTGTTTGGTGATGGCGCTGGGGCAGTCATTTTGAAAGCGTCCGATTCGCCTGGCATTTTGTCGACCCACCTTCATACCGATGGCTCGTATCGGAATGCGCTATGTACGCCAGGTACTGTAGAAAACGGCAAGGTACGCGGCTCACCGATGCTGCGCATGGAAGGCAGTGCCGTCTACAAATTTGCAGTTAAAGCGTTTGAAGAAGTTGCCTGGGAGGCGCTAAACGTAAACATGATGAAGCCTGGGCAGATCGACTGGTTCATCTGCCACCAGGCCAATAAGCGCATCATTACGCACGCGGCAAGAAAGCTTGATTTGCCGGATGACAAGGTTGTGATGACCGTAGATCGTCATGGCAACACATCGGCTGCTTCCATTCCGCTGGCGCTTGACGTGACCGTGCGCGAAGGCAAGATCAAGACTGGAGACACGGTGTTGCTTGCCGCATTGGGCGGTGGGTTTGCGTGGGGTGCCACGATGCTCAGATGGTAAAATGGCGATGACTAAATTCGCGATGACATTTGCAGGACAGGGTTCGCAATCCGTGGGAATGATGGCGGGGTTTGCCGACATGCCTGTTGTCAGGCGTACCTTTGAGGAGGCCTCTGACATTCTCAAGCTGGATCTTTGGGCATTGTCTGCTGAAGGTCCCGCCGAAATTCAGAACCAGACCGTCAATACGCAACCGCTGATGCTTGCTGCGGGGATCGCAACGTTTCGCGCGTGGCAGGAAAAAAGTGTTTCTGCGCCAGCATTGTTTGCGGGACACAGTTTAGGCGAATACACCGCGCTGGTTGCAGCGAGCGCGCTCGGTTTTGCCGATGCGCTGCTACTAGTAAGATTGCGCGCGCAGGCAATGCAAGACGCGGTACCGGAAGGCACTGGTGGCATTGCCGCAATACTTGGACTCGATACCGAACAGGTACGTCTGGTTTGTATCGACGCCGCGCAGGGTGAAGTATTGGAAGCCGTCAATCTCAATTCACCAGGACAGATTGTCGTTGCCGGTCACCGAACGGCTGTCGAACGCGGCATGGCGCTCGCGAAGACACGCGGTGCAAAACGTGCGTTGCTTCTGCCGATGAGCGTGCCGTCGCACTGTGCGTTAATGAAACCTGCTGCGGAAAAATTGGCAGCCGCGTTGAAGAGTGTTGTCTGCAAAGTACCTGCAACTCCCGTCATCCAGAATGCTGATGTGCGCGCGTTTTCCACTGCTGACGACATCAAGCATGCACTGGTCGAACAACTTTATCGTCCGGTGCGCTGGATTGAAACGATACAAGCGATTTCGACCAGCGGTGCAACAGTCGTTGTCGAATGCGTGCCGGGCAAGGTTCTCACCGGACTCAACAAACGTATCGACGCCACCCTTAATTGCCTTGCCATATCAGACACCGCCAGTTTGGTCGCAGCCGTCGAAGCTACCCGTTAACAGGAGCACGAACATGGAAGTGTTGAAAGGTCAGATCGCGCTTGTTACGGGCGCCACAAGGGGAATTGGCGCAGCAATTCTGCAATCGCTCGCAGTCGCAGGTGCGAAAGTAATCGGTACTGCGACTACTGAGGCTGGTGCGCAGGCCATTCAACAACGTATCACCGATGCCAAATGGACTGGAGCCGGCGTCGTGCTGGATGTTTCCATTACGGCGCAATGCGATGCCGTAGTGAAAGACATCGAGGCAAATTTTGGCGCAATTTCAATTCTGGTGAACAACGCTGGCATTACACGCGACACATTATTGATGCGTATGAAAGATGAAGATTGGCAGTCTGTCATCGACACCGACCTGACATCGGTGTTTCGCCTGTCGCGTGCGGTGATTAAATCGATGATGAAAGCCCGTGCGGGCCGCATCATCAGCATTGGTTCGGTCGTTGGCGCAATGGGCAATCCCGGCCAGGTAAATTACGTTGCGGCAAAAGCGGGTGTGGTGGGATTTACCAAGGCGCTGGCGCGCGAAGTCGGCAGCCGCAATATCACTGTCAATTGTGTCGCGCCGGGCTTCATCGAGACTGATATGACCAAAGGCCTGGCGCCCGAGCAGGTTACCAGGCTGGTGGCAAATATTCCGCTCGGTCGCCTCGGGCATGCCCATGACGTTGCAGAAGCGGTTTTGTACCTTGCGACGCCAGGTGCAGCTTACGTTACCGGTAATACCATTCATGTCAATGGTGGCATGCACATGGATTGAGATAGTACGGTGCCTCAAGTTTAGGGCGCCAGTATTTGGTAAAATAGTGCAGTTTAATTTCACACCCCTGTGGGAGGAAGCAACAAATGGATAATATCGAAGCTCGCGTCAGAAAAATCGTGGCGGAACAACTTGGCGTTGCCGAGGCCGACATCAAGAACGAGTCCT
>JANYFH010000341.1 GCA_025362705.1 Betaproteobacteria bacterium | reverse complement strand
TACCTGCGCCGACTTCCATATCGTACGGCTGCAACAGCGCGCAACCTTGGGCGTTCCAGTAATCCTGGAGTT
Organism: Betaproteobacteria bacterium; assembly: GCA_025362705.1. Taxonomy (GTDB): domain Bacteria; phylum Pseudomonadota; class Gammaproteobacteria; order Burkholderiales; family Usitatibacteraceae; genus UKL13-2. Next base: position 8,314 of record JANYFH010000341.1, on the reverse strand, counting down.
TGAGAATGACTTCTTGGAAGGTAATCATGAATGCGGGGAAAGTCTTGCGCTAAACTGCCAATTTTACGTGGTAGCCCCGCGTAACGCAAAGACCACACTCCTTCAAAAGTGAATGCAATGTCCTCTCAGCCACCCGCGCCCGCACACGTTGCGAGCGAGACACAATATGTCTGGCAAACCTGTCTTAACGTTGAAGACGCACCCGCGACGCCGTATCAGGAGCACTTAAGCCCGCAGTTACTCGATATGGTGACGCATCCGCCCAGGGTGCTGCTTGATGTCGGTTGCTCCACCGGCAACTTTGGCAAATACGCAAAGACCCTCCACCCCGATTGCCGCACCATTGGCATCGAGCCAAATCGCGCGACTGCCGCGATTGCCGCACTACATCTGGATCAGGTGCTATGCGGAAACTTTGAGGATTTCAAGTTTGAAAATGAAGGCATCGCGCCTGGCAGCATCGATACGGTCGTCATGGCGGATGTGCTTGAGCACATGTACGACCCCTGGCGGGTGATGGTGAAATTGAAACCCTTCTTGTCGGCGGATGCGCAAATCCTGCTGAGTATTCCAAACACGCGCCATCTCGGGTTGCTGCGGGCTCTACTCGATGGCGGCATGTGGAGCTACGCAGAAAAAGGACTGCTCGATATTACCCACATCCGTTTTTTTACATTGAAAGAGATCGGCAATTTTCTCGCACAGACCGGATACAGGATGGAAGCCGTCAACCACTTTCTGGACGCGAACCTAACGCCGTTTTATGAACAACACAAATCGAATCCGGAGACTACCGTTCGGCTCGGTCGAATGGTTTTGGAGAAAGTTACACCGAATGAACTTGCCGAACTATGCACGTGGCAGTTCTTCATTCGTGCAAAAGCATCGTAATTAAAAAACGCCACGCACAAGCACTGGCGCGGTGTTCGGGGCGACAATGCTCTGCAAGCCGCGCGACACAAAGGCTCTGGCGATGTCAGTCACATCCAGGTAAGTCAACAAGTTACTTCGTTGCAATGGCTTCAGGGTGGTAACCCTTGGAGCCAATGCTCTGTGCGAGTGGACCGGCGACACCGGCTCCCGAACGCAATAACTCGAGCACCTGCAAAAAATCTGTTTGCGGCTGCCAGCCCAAGTTCTGCCGCGCGTGCGAGTTCACATACACGCGGTCGATGCCAGGAAATATCTTCCAGCCGCGCGCGGCGTAATCAGCTTCATGTGAAGGCACTCTTCGCCGCATGACAGCAGGTGCATCGATGCGCAATTCGCGCAGATCCTCAATCGTGAACGGTGTTGTCGCACTGATGATATAGCGATCAAAGCCGATCGAAGGTGCCCGCTCAACTGCGAGTAAATGCGCGCCGACCACATCCTCGATCGCAACGCGCCTGTAAAGATATTCATTGGCTTTGATATTTGCGTCAGGATACGAGTCGCGTGTCTTCTCGTCATCATCGGCTTCCGGAAAGAAGCGCGACGTCCTCAGCACAAGGCAGGGAAGTTTCTGGTTACGATGAAAAAGCTGGCACAGATTTTCTGCAGCGATTTTCGTCACACCATAAATATTCTTGGCAATCGGCACCACGTCTTCCGTGATCCATGCAGCGGGTGCACCAACAGGCGGAATCAAGGCGTCGCCGTACACGCTCGTTGTGCTGGTGAACACAAACGATGTGACGCCGACCGCTACCGCTTCTTCTAGAAGATTGAGCGTGCCGGCAATGTTGGTATCGACGAAATCCTGCCGGGAGTGTGTGGCGACGTGGGGCTTATGCAGTGTCGCAGTATGCAAAACAGCGCCGATTCCGCGCATGTATCGATTGACAAGGCTGCGATCCGCGATTGAACCGACAGCCGTGGTAAACGGGGAAGGCAAAACATCAAGGCCGACTACGTCGTGAGTTGTTTCCCGCAAGGTCCGCACCAGCGCTTCGCCCAAGTGACCCGAACTGCCTGTGACCAAAATGCGCATTTCTGTTCTCTCCAGTTCTGTTGGCCGCCATTTTGCCATCTGCCAAGTCGAGACAACAACTAGTGAACCGTCATTTCTGCGCAGGCATCTTGATCTACAGAAAATATGGCAAACACCAGCATTCACGGGCCTTCCAGACACAAATAGCCTGGCAAACCGCACCAATGCTTGATTTCGTCTTGGTTGCAAATGTCATCACAAGTATCCACCGATGACCCGATTTATTTTGTAGCATACGGCAACGCGCTGGCACGCTGGGCTTCAGCGGGGTGACCAAAGGACACAGAAAAATGACTCCCGTTAGTGAAGAAACAAAAATCGCATTGCGCGCGATGAACATCGGGACTGCAACAAAAACGATCATCACCGCATGGCTGGCGGCGGGTTCATTCGATATCCTTGCCGCGTTTGCAACTGCGATTGCCAAGGGCGCGACGGCTCCTGGCGTATTGCGTGCTGTCGCGAGCGGGCTGATCGGGTCAAAGGTGATCGGCGGCGGGCTGGACATCGCGCTACTGGGTCTCGCGTTGCACTACGCGATCATGCTCGGCATCGTGTTGACATACTGGTTCGCGAGCCGCCACATCGCGCTGCTTGTTGCCAATCCTTTCATCGCCGGGCCGCTCTACGGTTTGAGTGTTTACGCGGTAATAAATCTCGTCGTCCTGCCACTCTCGGCCATAGCGTTCAAACCAAATTACGACTGGGACTCGCTCACCATCGGAATTGGCGTGCACATGATTTGTGTGGGACTACCGATCGCGTGGATCGTGCACCGCGATGCGAGGCAGGCGCGGAAATTTGTTTAAGATTCGCGCGCAGGTCGTATCGGCCACTGCGATAGCAAGTTCGCACGGGCGCTCATGTTCGCGTAGTCAAATCAATCATCAGCGTGCCACTGGCAACCGGAAGAGTTCGCGCAACGCTTGCTCGCCTGCTCTGCTAAAGTTCACGACCCGCGAATCGCGATCACGCTTGGCCCAATCCAGCACCATCAAGCGTTCAAGCAGTGCAGCGCCGAGCGCGCCAGCGAGGTGGTGTCGCCGCTCGCTCCAGTCGAGGCAGGCACGACAAAAGTTGCGACGTTGCAGTCGTACGATTTCGACATCAATACCGACTCGTGTGAAGAAACGTTTTCCGCCCACCGTGAGGACGAGCCCGTCTTTACCTGGCACAAACGCGTCGCGTTTGAGCAGGCTCTCGTAGATTTGCACGCTCAGCTCGCCCGCCAGGTGGTCGTAGCAGACACGTGCCTTGTGCATGGCAGGGTCGCGTGGACTCGAACGCAGCCGCACGGCGCCGGTGCGGTGGGCGACACCCATGAGCGATTCAAGCAACTGCACCACATCGTCGTCAGCCAAGCGAAAGTAACGATGCCTGCCTTGGCTCTCCACGCTGACCAATTGCGCATCTATCAGCTTGGCCAGATGGCCGCTGATGGTCTGTTTGGTCACACCCGCAACACCCGCTAATTCGGTGGCGGTAAGCGCCTTGCCACCTATCAACGCGGTCAATACTTCGGTTCGGGTCTGGTCGCCGATCAGCGCGGCGATGCGAACAATGTTTGGACCTTCTCTCATGGTTCGATGTTAGCCGAACCATTGCGGCAGGACAATACGCTATCGTTCTTTCTGGTTTTTACTCTACAAAGACTTCGATGATTGCCTGTTTCATTCGCTACCAGATCGACCCATTCCAGCGCGACGCATTTCGCGAATATGCACAACACTGGGGACGCATCATTCCGCGCTGCGGCGGCCATCTGCTCGGCTATTTCCTGCCATACGAGGGCAGCAACGACATCGCCTGGGGTTTGATCGGCTTTGACAGTCTCGCCGCATACGAAGCCTATCGTGCGCGATTGAAAACGGACGCCGAAGCCTGCGTCAATTTCGCGCGCGCGCGGGAAAAGCGCTTTATCCTGCGCGAGGAACGTACTTTCACTGAGGTCGTTGAAGGCACCTTTCAGATTGCCGCAGCTAACACAGGAGCACACCCATGATCGCCGTCATCTTTGAAGCTAATACCAATGCCGCACACAAAGCGGACTATCTCGGTGCCGCAGCGGTACTGCGCCCGCAACTCGATGAGTTCGATGGCTTCATTTCGATTGAGCGATTCGAGAGCCTCAGTGAGCCCGGAAAAATTCTCTCGCTCTCGTTCTGGCGGGACGAGGAAGCGGTGCGTAACTGGCGTAATCTCAAAGCGCATCGCGCCATTCAGGCGGCCGGCCGCGATCACATTTTTGCCGACTACCGCTTGCGCGTTGCGAATGTGATTCGCGACTACGGTATGCGCGATCGTGCCGGTGCACCGGCAGATTCGCGTCTGGAACATGGTGGGTGAATATGCGGATGTTCATGCGGCAGACACACCGCGCACATGACTTGAGAAAAATTGCTGGTCTTGGTCCGCTCAAAAATATTCGCAACAACGGTATTGGCAAACTCCAGCACTGGTGCGCTTCTCCAGCTATTTTTTCTCTGGAACCCGCACCAAATGGCGATCTGCGCGTTTCAGAATACATCCACCGACCAACGCAAGCAGTAGCAATCCCAGAATCAACCAGTCCTTCCAGAATACGTAAGGCGTCGTGCCGAGACGTGGCTGCACTTCAATCTCAAGCACACCACGCGCAAATTGAGGAAGCGCCTTAACGATTTTACCTTTTTCATTGATCGCCGCCGTGACGCCGGTATTGGTCGAACGCAACATCCAGCGCCCACTTTCAAGGGCACGCATTTGCGAAAATTGCGCTTGCTGGTCGGATGCGAGGTATTGTCCGAACCACGCCATGTTTGACATATTTACCAGCAACTCGGCATCGGGCAATTGGCGCGCGATCTCGGCGCCGAATGCATCTTCATAACAGATGTTGACCGCGATCGCATGGCCGGCAATTTGCAGTGGTTTTTGATCGCTGCGTCCGGCTGTCATGCTGCCTAGCGGGATCTGCAACCAGTTATATACCCACGACAATAATGGCGGAATGAATTCGCCGAAAACGACGAGATGCTGCTTGTCGTAGCGCTGGGTGGGCGCCTGGCCCAGCGTTATGGCGCTATTGGTAACGCTGTAAGGATCAGTGAGAGAAACGCCGCGCTCGACAATGGCGACACCGACAATCGCATCACCCCCATTCGCTTCGCTGCGGCGTTTGAGCGCGGCAAGGTAATCGGCTGGCAAATCGGAAAGCGCGAAAGGCAGCGCGGTTTCCGGAAGGACAATCAGGCGCGCACTGGTTGTCTCGACCAGTTCGCGATAATTCGCCAGCGAAGTCGCACGCTGATCCTCGCGCCATTTCAGGCTCTGCTCGATATTTCCCTGCAGCAATGCAACCTTGAGAGGCGCGCCTGAAGGTGCGCTCCACGGAAAACGATGCAGCACGCCGCCAATTGCCCAGACAGCAAGAATCGCCGCGCCGAACACAATGCGTCCGCGGCGTGACCAGACGATGCCGGTTGCACCGCGCGTGAGCAGCACCCACAGACCCGCAGTCATCGCCAGTAGCCAGGAAATCCCGAACACACCCAATACTGACGCGAAGCCCATCAGCGGCGAAAATAGCGGGCCACCCGGCGTTTGCGAGTAGCCAAAAACCAGCCAGGGAAAACCAGAGAAAAACCAGCCGCGCACATATTCCCAAATGACGAAACAGGCTGGCATGACCAGCAGCAGCGAGGCCACTGCAGATATCCCGAAACGGCGCACCAGCCAGCAGTGCATGGCACAGCCCAGCGCCGGGAATATGGAGAGGTAACAGCAGAACAGGAAAGTTGCGATGGCCGCCAGAATTACCGGCATGCCGCCGTACACGTGCAGACTCACGTAGATCCACGGCACGCCAAAGATGAACAAGCCGAGTCCCCACGAAAATCCGATTGCAAACGCACGCCAGCTTGTCGCTGCACGATGCCACAGCGCGAACAGGAAAAACAACGACATCAGCGCGAATGGCCAAAGGTAAAACGGCGCAAATGCCAGCACTCCGGCGCCACCGGCTGCGAACGCGAGCACGAGTCGGAAGATGAATTTTGCCGGCAGTAAAACGATTCGCGTCATTTCACTGAAGCGGCGCTGGTGTTTGTTTCTATGACGCCACTTTCTTGCCGTGTTCATCCCCGTCACCCGGCGCTGGCGCAGGCGCAGGGGTCGCAATTGCAATGCGTTCAACAAGCAGGGAATGCACTTTACGGCTGTCAGCACGCAACACCGAAAACTTGAAGCCATCAAACGTCACCGATTCTCCCCGCTTGGGTACACGGCCAAAACGGTTGATGACTAGGCCGCCTACGGTATCGAAATCGTCATCAGAACAATGTGCCTGAAACGCTTCATTGAAGTCCGCAATCTCCGTGATCGCCTTGACACGGAAGCGCCCGGACTTATCCGGCAGGATATTGTCCTCTGTCTCGTCGAAATCGAATTCGTCCTCGATGTCGCCGACGATCTGCTCCAGTACATCTTCAATCGTCACCAATCCGGCAACACCGCCATACTCATCGACAATGATGGCGATGTGATTGCGGTTTGCCTTGAATTCACGCAGCAAAATATTCAGGCGCTTGGATTCCGGTGCAAACACGGCCGGGCGCAGCATGTCGCGCACATCGAACTCTTCGGCATTGGCGTAGTAGCGCAACAAATCCTTGGCGAGCAGAATGCCGATGACATTATCCTTGCCATTCTCAAACACCGGAAAACGCGAGTGGGCAGTTTCAATGACGAAGGGGATGAACGTATCGGGACTGTCCTCAACGTCGATCATGTCCATCTGTGAGCGCGGGATCATGACATCGCGCGCCTGCATTTCAGAGACCTGCATCACACCCTCGATCATCGAGAGCGCATCGGCATCCAGGAGATTTTTTTCGAATGCGCCGTGCAGCAATTCGACCAGTTGACCGCGGTCTTCCGGCTCCCGCAGGAGCATGGAAGAGAGGCGCTCAAGTAACGAGCGCTTGGGAGAATCGTCCATTGATTGTTTCGGTTATTGCGATGAAGTTACTGTAACACAAGGCGGAAAAACGCTGATGCCGACCCCGATTCAATGTGCGTGCTATTCGCCATTCCTGGCGTAAGGATTCGCATAGCCAAACGTTTTGACAATCGCGGTCTCTCTTTTTTCCATCGATTGCGCTTCGCGCTCGTGCTCATGGTCCATGCCCGCCAAATGCAGCGCGCCATGAATAGTGAGGTGGGCGTAGTGCGCATCGAGTGCCTTGCCCTGTTCGTGCGCCTCGCGCGCCACGATGGGCGCGCACAGGACGATATCGCCGTGAAGCTTTGGTGATTTCTTTTCGTGATAGACGAAGGTCAGCACATTGGTCGCATAGTCTTTACCGCGAAACGCGTGGTTCAGATTGCGCGCTTCGGCTGCATTCACCACACGTAATGTCAATTCTGCGGATTTTGGTAACGCGGCGTTCAACCATTTCCTGAATGCGCGCTCAGTTGGGATGCCCTTCAGCCTGGTCGCAATTTGCACATCAATCTTGTGCCTGATTAAACCCATGGAAGTCAGCGAACCCTACGATGCGCTTCATAAGCGGTCACGATGGCCTGCACCAGCGGATGCCGCACCACATCATTTGCCTGAAAAATCGTGAACGCGATACCGCGAATACCATGCAGCACATTGCGCGCATCGATCAATCCACTGGTAGTGCCATGCTTCAAATCCACCTGCGTCACATCGCCCGTGATCACCGCTTTGGTGCCGAAGCCGATACGCGTCAAAAACATTTTCATTTGTTCGGGCGTGGTGTTTTGTGCTTCGTCCAGAATGATGAATGAGTGGTTCAGCGTGCGGCCTCGCATGAACGCCAACGGTGCGACTTCAATCTGCTGGCGTTCGAACATGCGGCTGACTTTATCGAAACCAAGCAATTCGTAGAGCGCGTCATACAGCGGGCGAAGATACGGGTCGACTTTTTGTGACAAATCCCCCGGCAAAAAACCAAGCCGCTCGCCAGCCTCGACAGCGGGACGCGTCAGCACGATGCGCTTGACCAAATCGCGCTCAAATGCATCTACCGCGCAGGCGACGGCAAGATAGGTTTTTCCGGTACCAGCCGGACCGACGCCGAAAGTAATGTCGTGCGTCTGCATCTGTCGGATGTATTGTGATTGATGATCGGTCCGGGCGCGCAGGTCGGCGCGGCGGGTTTGCAGCGCGATTTCCTCGACCGGTGCCACTTCCACAGCTTTGGAGGGTTTGGTGTCGCGGGCATGGCGCATTTCGACAATGCCCAACTGAATTTCTTCCACCGACAAATCGTTATGTGCCTTTGCGTAAAAGCGATTCAGCACCTTGGCGGCGAGCTCGATCTTGTCGCGCTC
>JANYFH010000271.1 GCA_025362705.1 Betaproteobacteria bacterium | reverse complement strand
CGTACAACGCGGCGCGACTCGTTGCGACCTGCCAGCGCGCCAAACAGCGACTCGCTGTGACATGATCGAATAGGCGCGCGATGCCAGGGAAATGATGGTGGACGACGATGCGTGTGGTGCCTCGCTTGCCGCGACGACGCAACAATTACGTCCCGCCTGCGTTGCCTCGGATTGGGTTTCGCTGTTCAATGCTAAATCTCGACCTGCGTCCCCAGCTCCACCACCCGATTCGTCGGAATCCGAAAATAATCCGAAGCCTTCGCTGCAAGGTGCGACATCCACACAAACAGATGCTCACGCCACAGCGCCATGCCGCCGCCGGGGGTTGCAATCAGTGTTTCACGATTGATGAAGAAGGTGGTGTCCATCATGTCGAAGCTCATCGATTGCAATTTGCAGTCGGTGAGCATGCTGGGAATATCTGGCGTTTCCTTGAAGCCGTAGTGACCTGTGATTTTCCAGAATCCGTTGTTCAGGTTTTCGATCCACACGTAGTCTTCTTTTGGCACATAGGGAATATCCTCGACGATGACCGAAAGTACGACAACGCGTTCGTGCAGCACCTTGTTGTGCTTCAGGTTGTGTAATAGCGCGCTGGGTACACCGTCGGCATTGGCGGTCATGAAAATGCCGGTACCGGCCACCTTATGCGGTGGACTCATTGCGATCGAGTCAACGAATAACTTGAGCGGCATCGCACCTTCGTTCGAGTGTTTGCGCACGATCAGGCGGCCGCGCCACCAAGTGCTCATGACGGTGAACATGATTACACCTGTTACCAGCGGGAACCACCCACCGTCGAGCACCTTGGTGAGACAGGCACCGAGGAACATCACGTCGTTTCCAACCACGATGGCGGTGAGCATGAAGGCCAATATCTTGTTCCACCGCCAGATTCGCGTCATCACTACAAATAGTAGAAGTGTGTCGATCAACATCGTGATGGTGACAGCGATACCGTATGCGCTGGCGAGGTTGCTTGAATTTTTGAACCCCACCACCAGCAGGATAATGGCGACAAGCATGAACCAATTGACAAACGGCACGTAGATTTGCCCTTGCTCACGCTCGCTAGTGTGGCTGATTGCAAAGCGCGGCAGATAACCCAACTGAATGGCTTGCTTGGTGAGACTGAAGGCACCTGAGATCACCGCCTGCGACGCAATAACGGTTGCTGCAGCCGAGAGGATAATCATTGGCAGCAAGGCCCATTCTGGAGCCATGAGGTAGAACGGGTTTTTTATTGTCGATGCGTCGGACAGCAGTAACGCGCCTTGCCCGAAGTAATTCATCAGTAGCGCCGGCCACACCAGCCAAAACCATCCTATGCGGATCGGGCGCCTGCCGAAATGTCCCATGTCTGCGTAGAGCGCCTCGCCGCCAGTCACGCACAACACCACGGCGCCCAAGGTGATGAAAGCCGCAAACTTGTACTCGAATAAAAACGCAAAGCTGTAATACGGGTTGATGGCCGCCAGAACACCAGGGTTCTTGAAAACGTGCATGAAACCTAGCCCCGCCAAAATCGCAAACCAAAGAATCATGGTCGGCCCGAAGAATCTGCCGATAATCGCCGTACCATGACGCTGAATGGCAAACAGGCCAACCAGAATACCGATGCAGATTGGCAGCACAAATTTTTCCAGCGCTGGCGCGTAGAGCGTCAATCCCTCTACAGCCGACATTACCGAAATGGCCGGCGTGATGATGCCGTCACCATAAAACATTGCCGCACCGAAGATGCCGAGCGAGGTGACAATCCAGCGCCCGCGCGAGGAAGCGCGAAAACAGCGCTGCGCCAACGCGGTGAGCGCAAGGATGCCGCCCTCACCGCGATTGTCGGCGCGCATCATGAACACCAGGTACTTCACCGTCACCAGGGTCATCAGGGACCAAAACATCAGTGAAAGTATGCCCAGCACCGTACCTTCATTCAGCGGAATACCGTGCGCCGGATTGAAGGATTCCTTCAATGCATAAAGTGGGCTGGTGCCGATGTCGCCGAACACGACGCCAATGGCACCGACGGTCAGCGCACTTAGTTTTTTATGGGAGGAATCCATGGGGATGTTGCCGACGCGACCTCCCGGTGTTCAGGTGGCAAAGGACGGTCACGCGGCGAATGAAG
>JANYFH010000258.1 GCA_025362705.1 Betaproteobacteria bacterium | reverse complement strand
ATTTGCCAAAGCACGTTTACGCTCACGCAAACAAAATCCCAGCACGCCGAACATGATGCCGACGAACACCAGCAAGATGACGATGAGGCTTTCGGTCATGGCGAACGTTTGCTGGCCTATTTTTTTTCTGCCTTAGGGGTATCAACTTTAGGTGCTTCGGCCTTAGGCGGCACCAGATCGTCTTCCAGTTGATCGAGTTTCTCCTGCGGCGCTTTGCCGTCATACACGTTGCGCAAACGACGTTGCAGATAGGCATCGCGGATGAATTGATATTTGTCGAGCGCGGCAGTATCAAGCGTGGAACTCGCCCCGAGCAGATTCGCGCGCAGGTCGATGACTTCCACGCCGAACGCAGTGTTGCGTGTCGGAATGTGATCGACATAGCGAGAATAACCGGCGAAGGAATCGACCACGCGACCGGACCCATCGCGCAGGGTCGATGGCCCCATCAACGGCAGCATTAGGAACGGCCCGCTGTCCAACCCCCATTTTCCGAGTGTCTGGCCGAAATCCTCGTTGTGCTTTTCAAGCCCCATTGGCGTGGCCACATCGAACAAGCCCAACACACCGAGTGTGGAATTGACAAAAAAGCGGCCAGCGTCGGATGCCGCATCGCCACCTTTGCCCTGCAACAGATTGTTCAATGCCGTGGCCACGTCGCCGATATTGGTAAACAGATTGGTCACGCCGGCGCGGAAAAAATCAGGCGTCACTTTTTGGTAGCCTTTGGCGACCGGCTTGAATAGATTTTCGTCGACGACATCATTGAACGCGTAGGTCGCGCGATTCATGCCTTCAAATGGATCGGCCTTCGACGCGCTGGTCGAGGCGCAACCGGATATGAGCACGAGACTGCAGAGGGCAATGGCGGCTACGTATTTGGGATTGATAGAAATCATGTTGTATGGATGTTGTAAGTTAGGGGAGAAATCAGTGAAGGGCGAAGCGCATCGAAAGATCGAGCGCCCGGATGTCTTTGGTGAGTGAGCCAACCGAAATACGGTCAACACCGGTTTCGGCAATGGCGCGTACGGTCTGTAGATTGACGCCGCCGGAGGCTTCGAGTTCCGCCCGGTTGTTGCTCAATTTCACGGCTTCGCGCAGCAGGGTGTTGTTCATATTGTCGAGAAGGATCAATTTGGCACCAGCGTCTAGTGCCTCCTGAAGCTGGGCCAGCGTTTCGACTTCAATTTCGATCATCGTATTGGTCGGTGCCTGATGCTGCACTAGCGCGAACGCGGCCTGCAACGCGCGCTTGATGCCGCCGGCGACGAGGATATGATTTTCCTTGATCAGAATGCCGTCAAAAAGGCCGATGCGGTGGTTGTGTCCACCACCTGCGTGCACGGCGTATTTCGAGGCCATGCGCAGCCCGGGAAGGGTTTTGCGCGTATCGAGAATTTTGGCTTTTGTGCCAATGACGGCGGCCACATATTTTCGTGTTTGTGTGGCGATTGCGGACAGGGACTGGAGAAAATTAAGTGCACTGCGTTCGGCCGAGAGCATGGCGCGCGCATTGCCGGCGATTTCACAAAGCTGGGTGTTTTCCATCACGCCTTCGCCATCCTCGACGTGCCAGAAAACCTCACAATCCGGATCGAGCTCGGAGAAGCAGCGTTCAAACCAGGCGCAGCCGGCAATCACACCTTGTTCGCGGGCGATCACCCGTGCGCGACCGCGTGCCGTCGCAGGAATGAGCGACGCCGTCAAATCGCCGCCGCGCAGGTCTTCCGCGAGCGCGCGGGTGACGTCGTCGGCGATGACTTCTTCCAGATCGTGCGCGTGTCTAAATGGTGCGTCCATACTTGAAATTATCCGCTATTAACCCCAATTCTGTAATAACAAATACTTTCTTGCAGGAAACCAAAAATGAGAATGGACAAACTCACCACCAAGTTCCAGCAGGCGCTTTCGGACGCCCAAAGTGCTGCACTTGGAAACGACAACGGCTATATCGAGCCGCAACACTTGTTGCTGGCGCTGATCAATCAGGATGATGGCGGCACTGCGTCGCTGCTTGCCCGTGCGGGTGTTGCCGTGCCGCGTCTCAAGACGGCGCTGGAAAAAGCCATCAAACACTTGCCGAAAGTCGAAGGGCAGGGCGGTGATATCTCGGCTTCGCGCGATTTGGGCAATCTGCTCAATCTCACCGACAAAGAAGCCACCAAGCGCGGCGACGAATTCATCGCCAGCGAATTATTCCTGCTGGCATTATTGAGCGACAAGGGCGATACCGGTCGGCTTTTCAA
>JANYFH010000237.1 GCA_025362705.1 Betaproteobacteria bacterium | reverse complement strand
CTTTGCCACATCCGGCTCGTGCGTCACAATCAGAATGCTCATGCCTTCTTCATTAAGACGCGTGAACAGGTTCATGATTTCGCTCGACGTGGTGGTATCGAGGTTACCAGTAGGTTCGTCAGCGAGAATAAGCGCCGGCTCGCACACCAGCGCGCGCGAAATCGCCACGCGTTGTTGTTGCCCACCTGAAATCTGGTTCGGCAACCGCTTGGTGAAAGCGCCCAACCCTGTTTGCGCAAGTTTTTCCGCGCCGCGTCTACGCGCCTCATTCATTGGTACGCCCGCGTACAGCAACGGTAGTGAAACGTTGTCGATCAGCGGCATGCGTTTCAACAAATTGAATCCCTGGAAGACGAAACCAATCGTTTCATTGCGCACCTTCGCCAGCTCGTTGTCGTTGAGTTTGGCGGTTTCCTTGCCATTCAAAATATAACTGCCGGAGGTTGGTGTATCGAGACAGCCAAGGATATTCATCAGTGTGGATTTGCCGGAACCGGATTGGCCCATGATGGCAACAAACTCACCTTTGTAAATCGTCACGTTGATGCCGTGTAAAACGGGAGTCTCGACTTCATCGCTGAAGTAGCTTTTGCGAATATCGCTGAGCTGAATCAGCACATCGGACTGCGGCTTTACAACAGCATTCATGTCAGGTTTATTTCTTCGCCGTCTTGTCTTGCTGATCACGGATCACCAATTCGTCGCCGACCTTCACATCACCGGAAATCATTTCGGTAAACTGGTTGCTTGCAATACCAGTGCGAATTTCCGTCGGCACCAATTCGTTTTTCTCATTCAGTTTGTACACGCGCGCCGGAGGACGACGGAATTCTTTCGGTGTTTCGGTCCTGGTATCAGAGGCTTTCGTATCCGCAGATTCCGCTGGTTTTTTCTTGCCCCCGTCTTTCTTGGCAACCTTTTTGTCCTCCTTGTCGTCCTTGGGCGGCTTGAATCGCAGCGCACCATTCGGAATACGCACCACGTCGTCTCTCTGGTTTGCCACGAAGCTCACTTGCGCAGTCATACCCGGCTTGAGCAGACTGCCTTCGTTGTTCACATCGACGACGACGTTATAAGTCACGACGTTCTGCTGGATGGTGGGGTTCAAGCGTACCAGTCTAATTTTTCCCTGAAAGTCGCGTTCGGGATAAGCATCGACCGTAAATTTCACTGGCATACCCTGACGCACGCTGCCGACATCGGCTTCAGCCACACTTGTATCGATTTGCATTTCTTCGAGATTTTTGGCGATTTGAAAAAGTGTGGGCGTACTGAAGCTTGCCGCCACGGTCTGGCCGACATCAATTTTCCGATCGATGACGATGCCGTCGATTGGCGAGCGAATGATCGTATAGCTCAGGTTGGTCTTTTCGCGGTCGAGCTGCGATTTGACCTGCGCCACCGTCGCATTTGCGACATCGAGTTCTTTGGTATTTTGTTCGAGTGTCTGTGAACTGATAAATCCCTTTGCCACCAATTCGCGATTGCGCTTCAACGTGCTCTCAGCCAGTCCTGCAGTCGCTTCGGCAGAACGCAGGCTGGCGTCAAACTGAGCGAGATTAGCCTTGATGAGGGCAGGGTCGAGCTCCAGAAGAACTTGATTGGCTTTGACGACGTTGTTGAAATCCGTATAGAGCTTCGTCACCGTCCCCGACACTTGCGTGCCGACGCTCACCACCGTGACGGGATTCAATGTGCCGTTGGCGGTGATTCGCTGTATCACCGCACCACGATCAACAGTGATGGTGCGATAGCGTTCACTTTTACTTTCTTCAGCTTTCCTTTGAAAATAAATACTGGTACCGATCACACCAAATACGAGAAGCAGGGGAATTAGTATTTTGGCGCGAAAAAGGAAAGCGAAAATTGACGCGAACACAGATTTTGATAGTGCCATGAGCGTAGGGAAATATTATTTTTTTGGAGACGGCATTTTAACTTGCAAGCAGCTCACATCGATTTGTGTGAACAGCATATGGCTACCGTTGTACCGCCAACGCGCGCATCATCAGGCCGTTGGAAACAAAAGCATGAAAATACTCAAGGTTGTTGAATTCTTCGGAGCCAAGTGCGAATGGTTCTGCGCCTGTGCGCTGCATGCAACGCTGAAACTGCATTTGCAATCCAATCACGTGACCGCCGGGCTGAAGACGCGGCCAGGTAACTGCCTGGCCGACCACGGCTGATAGCCCTTGCTGGCCCAGCGTGTTACCGGCCTTTTGTACGTGACAGGAAGCGCAGGCATAGTCTTGCTGGCCAATACGTCGCTGAAACAGCGCGCGACCGGAATCAAATTTTTCGCGCGCCTGCACACTGCCAATCCGCACCGTCAGGCGTTGACCATCGGAAAGGCTTTTGAAATACGCGCTCAGCGGCCCCATGATTGTTGCATTGGCGATTTCAATTTCGGTCTCGCCATGCAGCGCCAGGCATCGGTTGATGGCCATATCCACGGTGACAACTTGTCTGGTCTTTGCATCGAATTGCGGATAGGTCGCAGCCACGCGTTTACCCGCATTCGGAAAGCAATTTGCGAACGACTTTCCATCCTTGAACTTTCTGTCCCACGCCTTTTTGCCGATGGCGAGTATGTCAGCACCGTTGGTCGCATTGTCGGCATTGAGTGGTATCGCCAGTACAGACGCCAGCGGGTTTTCAGCACCGAGTACCCAGTCGCCGGGACTTGTGCCAGGAAATCGCGTTTGCAGAGTTTGAATCAGCGCTTGTCGTTGTTGGTCGGGGGTCGCAGCGGTTTGCGCGGATGCTTCCAGCGATAGCAACGCCGCGCAAAGTGCACTCGCAAGCACGATGGCGATCGAAGAACGTTTATAACGTTTCAAGATAAGCAACGATGGCATCAATCTCAGTTTCCGAGAGGATGTGGTGTTTGCCATATGGCGGCATGATGGTGTCTGGCATGTATTTACCTTGATCCCAGACTGCATCGCGCAATCGGGCGCGGTCTGCCAGTGTTGGGTATTTTTGTTTGATCTCCTGCAGCGCCGGGCCGATGTTTGAAACACCCTTTAA
>JANYFH010000220.1 GCA_025362705.1 Betaproteobacteria bacterium | reverse complement strand
GCAGGTCTGGTGCAGTCGATGCGGTGGCTGACTTATTCCGCTTTGCGCAAGGAGGCTCTGCTTACTTCGCAGATCGAGGGCACACAGGCCACGCTGGTGGATGTGTTTGATGCCGAGGCCGATTTCGCGATTGCCAATGCCGATGATGTCGAGGAGGTCACGAACTATCTGCGTGCGTTCGAGTACAGCGTGAATCAGTTGCGCAAGCCGCGCGGGCTGCCGCTATCCCTGCGCCTGTTGTGTGAGGCGCATCGGCGTTTGATGAATGGTGCGCGTGGCGGTGCGAAGCAGCCGGGCGAAATTCGCCGTTCGCAAAACTGGATCGGCGGCACGCGTCCTGGCAATGCCGCGTTTGTTCCGCCGCCGGAGGGCAAGCTTGCCGGTTTGCTGTCGGATCTGGAGCACTTTATCCATGCCGGGACCAAGCTTCATCCGCTGGTGAAGGTGGCGCTGGTGCACGCACAGTTCGAGACCATTCACCCGTTTCTCGATGGCAATGGTCGTATCGGTCGCTTGTTGATTGCGTTGACGATGGAGGAGTACAAGTTGGTCAATGCGCCGGTCTTGTATGTGAGCAGCTTTCTCAAGCGACATCAGGCGGAATACTACCGCCGGCTCGGCGCGATTCGGTCGGAAGGCGATTGGGAGGGCTGGATCGCTTTTTTTCTGGAGTGTGTTGCCGCTGCGGCTGCCGAGTCAGAGCAAACCATCATCGATATTCAAACCATGATCAATGCGGACCGTGCCCGGCTGCTTGCCACCATCAATATTTCGCAGGCAACCTATCGCCTGTTCGAGCTGCTGCCCGAGATGCCACGCTTTACCGTAGAGGCCGCTCGCAAGGCGTTGGATACCTCGTTCCCCACGGCCAATGCGGCAGTGGCAAATCTGGTGCGCGTCGGTATCGCGACGGAGCTGACCGGCCGCAGTAAGAACCGCGGCTTTAGTTATGAAGCGTATGTGCAGAGGTTGGCTAGGTAGTGTCCGGGGAGTAGCGCAGTCCGCGCCGGACAGGCGCGCGAGCGCGAACCTGCGCCCATACTTGTGCATTGGCGCATCAAACCCTCGGCGCGCCGGAAACGATAAGGACGTTTGTGGGCGTTGTCGTTGAAATCGCATTCACCGTCGGCTGGCTGGTCTTCCTGTATCTGGGCGGCGCGGGCGTTTACGAGCTCGTCGGTGGGCGAAAATTTCGCGCCGCATTGTTGCTCGCCGCCGCATTCGTCTGGATCGTGTTGACGTTCGTGTTTTTTCATTACACCGCCGCCAGTAGCTATCGTCTGGCCTTTGCACTTTTGTATTTTCTCGTTTGTTTTACTCTGGTGCTGAAAGTGCAATCCAATTTGGGCAAGCCGGATATTCGGTAGGGACGTGTGGGTGTGGCAGCATCCATTTCTTGACAATGCCCATATTGGGTACGACAATGCCCAATATGGGTGCTACAAAAAAATCGGTATCGGCAACGGGCGGCCGCATCGTCAGTAAAAAGGTGGCGTCGCAAAAATCTGCGCGTGGGCCATTGGCCGTGCGTGAGGCGAGTGCCCGTTACAAGGTCACCGCGCAGAAAGTGCCAATCGCGTCCAGCGGCCTCGCCGATGCGCTCTTCACCACCACGCAGCAACGTGTACTGAGTCTGGTCTACGGGTTACCGGATCAGAGTTTCTTTGCCAATCAAATCATTGGTAAGACCGGATCTGGTTCAGGTGCGGTACAACGCGAGCTGGCGCGTCTCGAGAGCTCCGGCCTGGTGACGGCCAAATGGATCGGAAATCAAAAGCACTATCAGGCCAATAAAGATTCGCCCATCTTTTATGAGTTGTGGGGCATCGTGCAGAAAACAGTAGGCGTGGCCGGGCCTTTGCATTCGGCGTTGCGCCATTTGGAATCGCAGATTCTCGCAGCGTTTGTATTTGGGTCCGTAGCGAAGAAGCAGGATTCTTCCGCAAGCGATATCGACCTCATGGTGATTAGCGACAGTCTTAGCTATGCGGATCTTTACGCCGTGCTGGAGCCCGTCACTGTGCAGCTAGGGCGGGCAGTTAACCCGACGGTCCTTTCGGCAAAGGATGTCGCGAAGAGAACAAAGGATGGAAGTGCTTTCATGAAGCGAGTCCTGAATCAACCGCAAATCTGGCTGATGGGCAGCAAGAGTGACCTCGGCATTTGAAAATCTTTGTGGTCCTAACAAACCACTTAAGGCTGAGCCGCCGGATGCGAAAGAATTCGCAGGGCTGTTGCGATCCGCACAGCGCCGCCTGCAGGATGCTAAGAAGAAAGGTCTTTCGCTGGAGAGCCGCTTTGATCTCGCGTACAACGCGGCGCATGCAATGTGCCTCGCTGCACTTCGATGGCACGGCTATCGTTCGGCAAATCGGGACATCGTTTTTCAGCTGCTGCCGCACACGCTCGCTCTCGGCCCTGAGGTCTGGCGTGTGCTGGCGAAGTGTCACGACATTCGCAACATCGGTGAATACGAGGGTGACCTGGATATCGACGAACGCATTGTCGCGGACTTGATTACTGCGTGCAAAAAAGTGGCTTCGAAGGTAAACGAGATGTCGCCAATTTCAGAGCCGGATTAGATAGCGCAATTTACGGGCTCACCTATTTCCCGCAAAGTCCCCGCTCAGCCTGGCTTGACGGTGTTCACAGACGCTAGCCAATCGGTGTCAGCAATCGTCCCTCTGCAAAAAAACTGCGCAGATTTGCCAGCGTCAGATCGGCCATGGCCTGTCGCGTTTCTTTGGTACCGCTGGCGATGTGCGGCAGCAGCACAACATTGTTGAGCGCCAGCAATGCTTCGGGCACGTGCGGTTCGTTGTCGAATACATCCAGCGCGGCACCGGCAATTTTCTTGTTCACCAGGGCATCGACCAGCGCAGTTTCATCGACCACCGACCCGCGCGCGATGTTGATGAGAAAACCATCCGCACCGAGTGCGTTGAGCACTTCGGCGGAAATGAGATGTTTTGTTTCCGGGCCGCCCGCACTCGCGATCACCAGAAAATCCGCCCAGCGCGCGAGCTCAACGAGCGAAGCCTCGTAACCGAAACTCACATCGTCCACCCGGCGGCGATTGTGATACCGCACGTCCATATCAAAACCGGACGCGCGTTTTGCAATCGCGCGACCGATGCGGCCCAAGCCAAGAATGCCAAGACGCTTTCCGCTCACGCGTGTCTGTAACGCAAAGTTGGCGCCGCGCTTCCAGTCGCCACGCCGCAAGAATCGATCCGACGCCGTAAGCCCGCGCGCCACATCAATGAGCAACCCGAAGGCGATGTCGGCCACACAATCGGTCAACACGTCAGGCGTATTGCCGACCGGAATACCGCGTCGTGCCGCCGCAGCGACATCGATGGTCTCGTAGCCGACGCCAAAACTGCTGATTACTTTCAGGTTCGGCATGGCATCGATCAATGCAGCATTTGCGCCCCAGCGTGCTGAAGTGGCGAGGCCCACGAATTCACCGCCGTGCTCGCGAAGAAATTTGTCCTGATCCGCCTCCCGCCATAGCTGGTGGACATCGAATTCCTGCGCCAGTGCGGTTTCCAGGGCGGGCATGTACGTGCCCTTTTGCAATATGCGAAGCTTCATTTTTATCTCGGTGGTTTCAATCGGATATGTCGATCAGCGCCGCAAACTGTTTTGGTGAAATGCCGATTGGCGTTACACCTTGCGAGATCAACTGTATCAATTATTCGGGATTAAAGCGCACTGCGATCCGCAAAATTTCCACCGCCAGTTGCCAACGCCGCTTCGAGTAAACGCGCTGCACAAAAACAAACCCCGCCGAAGCGGGGAAAGTTATGCGGAAATCACAGTAGCGAAATTACGCGACTGTTTGATTCTTTTTACGCTTCGCGAGGCCAAGTCCGATGAGTCCGACTGCAAGCAGGCCGAGTGTGCCGGGTTCAGGCACAGACGTGAACACAGCCAGATCCTGATGCGTCGGACTTGCCCATACATTCACGTTGTAGGTGCTGGTGGTGCCGAGGTTACCAAGCCACGTTTGAGCCAAACCTAAGGACCCATCATTAGCGCCCGATGCACTGAAGTTGCCGGTGCTAATGTCGTACGCGGTGCCAGTGTTTTCGTAGACAATTTCCCATACGGCGAGCTGAAAAGCGCCAGCCGATGTGCCGTCATGGACTTGTCCGAGGTACTTCGTTGCAAGGCGGGCGAGCGCATCAGCTCGCGTATACCCAATCTGTGGAACCAAAGCGGCACCGACCAGTGTGTAATCACTGACAGATTGGCCGAGGTACGTGTCCTGCAGAATATCCACACACCAGGAAACGAAATTATTCGCGCCGTTCGTCGTGCTAAATCCCCCGGCGTAAACATATTCGTGAGTTGCGGGCGTAAGGGACGCAATACGCACCGTCGTAGGATTTGGCTGGGAAAAACCAGTGACAGTAATCGTTGTCGCAGTGGCGGAAATGGACGCAGCGGCGATCGCCAGGCCCAACAGTGAATTTTTTAGAGATTTCATATACCGATCTGGATGTGATTATTGGATTTCGTGACAATGTTAGTTACTTAAAAGCAAATTTCAGGCCATCTTATATTTGTATTAACAATCAATACATTACAAACGTAACTTTTCCCAGTAGTTGAACAGATGTAAGGATTCCCGACACTTCACCGGCCAGACATACGATCTTCAAAATTCTCACAATGCCAGCAATTGGCATTACTAAAAGACGAGGGCGAATCCTTCAAATTGAAATCCGCGCGATATTTAAATCGGTGCGCACCTTGAATTCTTCCCTTTTCGGCACTATCATTTAGCACTCTAAAAGGTCGAGTGCTAACAACCCCGAACTCCCTCCTGTTTCCGCCGGTCACAAAAAAGTCCGGTTTTTCTTGTAAATCAATGTATTACTTAAGGAGTGAGTTATGAAACCGCGTCCCCTGCACGATCGTGTGATCGTAAAGCGTTTGGAAGAAGAACGGAAAACCGCGTCCGGCATCGTTATTCCAGACACCGCCGCTGAGAAACCTGACCAAGGCGAAGTATTGGCCGTGGGCCCAGGCAAGAAGAACGACGAAGGCAAAGTGTTCCCGGTTGACGTGAAGGTTGGCGACAAGATTTTGTTCGGCAAGTATTCCGGCACCACCGTACGTGTTGACGGCGACGAGCTCCTCGTCATGCGCGAAGAAGACATCATGGCTGTTGTTGCCTGATTGATTTCGGCACCCGTCATTAAACAAATTTGAAAGGAAATTATCATGGCTGCAAAAGAAGTTAAGTTCGGCGGCGACGCACGCGTTCGCATGGTTCATGGCGTAAACGTTTTGGCCAATGCCGTTAAAGTCACGCTGGGCCCGAAAGGCCGTAACGTGGTTCTCGAGCGTTCGTTCGGCGCACCAACGATCACCAAGGACGGTGTA
>JANYFH010000229.1 GCA_025362705.1 Betaproteobacteria bacterium | reverse complement strand
CGTAAATTCGCACCCGACCGGTCGCCACAATGTCCTGCGCCAGTTGCGATGACGCGGTCTGTGTACCTTTCCAGTGGGGGCAGCTGCCAACGTTGTCGCTGATTCTTTTACCATACCAAAGAGAACCCGTCTCGCCGGTCTGGCCCTCATACCACCACAGGCCGAGCATTTCCTTGCCATCGGGCGAGAAGGCCAGTACGGCTGGTCCGCGCTTTTCCTCCTGTACCCAGGTAAGGCGCGTGACTCTTCCATCGACGCCACCATTTGTAATGAGCCCGCCGCCACGCTCATAGCAACCAGTAACTGATGCGCCATCCTGCAGAATATGAAAATTGCTGAAGTTGGTTTCGTAGGTGCCTGACAGCTTCGGCGCAGCGGTTTTGGTTCTTTGCTCACCATAGGCGCGGAAATCAAACAGCTCGATGTAATCGAGTGATCCGTGATTGTTCTTGATTGTGAGCTTGAGCCAGCGGCCACTCACAGCCTTGCTGACGGCAAAACGTTGCTTGTCTTTTTTGGGCTTGAGTGATACCGAGGCGACGGTCTCAAAACCGCTGGTCGGCCCTGCATTTGATACTTCAACCAACACATCCTTTGCTGAGCGGCTGCCTTCACCATCGCCATCCACGTTGGCAGAATCGAATTCAATATTCCTGATCACTGATTCCTCGGGCAGGACAATCAACAACTCCTGCGCACTGACCGTACCCTTTGGCGTTGCCCAGCCCGATTGGCTGCGTTCGTCAAGCAGCCAGAATGCCGACCAAGTCTCATCGTATTCGGCCGGCTTTTTGAGAATCCATGCGCCATTGGCAAACGACGTCAGGTTCAGTTCGGCGACAATCGGCGTGGTTGGTGCGGCTGCGCGACCGGTGCTAATGATAAAGGCACTGATCACGGCAAGCGCGGCAGCCGCTAAAACGAAACGGTTGGACGTGGTTTGCAAAGGATGTACTCCATGAACGAGAGGTTACCGAAGGTTCAAATGATACCTTGACGCAGGCCAGTCAAGCGATCATCTAACGCGCTGCGGCCGGTGCCGCATTGAGGTGCCATACACGCACAAGGCTTGTTACGCTTTGAAGCTGATCATAGCTATGCAGTAGCGAATTGCGCGCAGAATACGATCTTGCAACAACACAAAAGTGAAAAGGACAACGTGAACACCCGAATTTTGATGGTCACCAGCGCAGCGACAATGGGCATTGCAGGTTTGGTTGCGACCTTCGCGCCTGTCGAAGTACTTAACGCTGCGGCGATTCCTGTCAACGGGCCGTTGCCTGTTTTCGTACAGTTGATGGGCGCACTCTACATCGGCTTCGCGATGGCAAACTGGGTCGCCAAAGACAATGCCATTGGCGGTATTTATTCGCGACCACTGTCGATGGCGAACTGCCTGCATTTCTTCGCTGGCGCGCTGGCGTTGTTGAAATATGAATATGCACACGGTTTCGGTACGCCGATGATTGCCGTGCTGATCGTCTACGCGCTATTCGCCATCGCATTCAGCTATCTGCTGTTAGGCATGAGTCCCGCTGGCAAGGTCGCGCCGAAATAAAAATAGCCGAGAAGTGCGCATCGCAAACTCTGGTATTCGCGGGCATTTTCGGCCATTTTCTCCCTGAAAGCCGCGCCAGTGCTTGAGTTTGGCAATATGATCGGCGGCTGAATCGCGTTCGCAAAATCGTCGGTATCTGGTCGAGTGCCAGTGCGCGTTGATAGCGCCAACCGACGACCATTGAAGGTGGCGCATTGATGCCGCCAATCTCTTGATTCCATGTTGTCACGGCAGCGCCAGACCTGTTCGCGCTTTGACGGCGGACACGTCTGCGGTGCTGGTCGTTCCAGATACGTTCACATTGAACCTGAACGTATTGATATCTGCAGGCTGGTTGAGATGCGCTTTCACGGCACTGATATCGCTGGCATTGACAGCATGCGAGCGGTTTATGTCACCGACGAGAAAGCCCAGCGACACTTTGGCATCGACGAAAATATTGTTCACGACCGGAACATTGATCGTAGCGCGCGTATTGTCCGGTACGTTGGGCAGCGTGACGATGACCTCGTTAGCGGAAAAGCTCGGCGTTGCGCTGAGCGTCTGGGCAGCAGCATTGGTCGCTGTGACTGCGCCGATGGAAGTTACGGTCGAATTGAACTGGAAGACGATTTTGTGTCCGCTGCCGATGGTACGCGGTTCAACGACTACGTCACCCGTGATCGGCACACCAGTGGTGAGGCGTAAATCGTGCGGACCCGTCGCGCCATGTACCTTTCGTGATTGAACACACTGCAAGGCAAGCGCGCCCGCAGGAGGCGACATCACAAACAGCGTAATGCTTTGCGCTGGCAGTGTGGCGGTGATGCTGTTTGCCACGACGTTCGCGTCCGGCAACCGGGCAATCGTACCCGCGCTTGCGCCAGATATTTGGTACGCCGTGGCGGTGCAACCACCAGTAAAATTGCTGATCGACAAGGTCAGTGGCGTGGTGCCGCTCAGAACCTTGTTCACCACTATGATGGTCAGTGCGCCATCGGTTGATCGTTGCGCTGCGAACGCAGAAAGATTATCCGGGTTGGCGACTGCGGCGGCGACGCTGGTATCGCCGAAAGTCGATTTGTTGCCGTCGTAATTGCGGTACATCTTCATTGCGTTGTATGTCGGTGTACTTGCATCGGGTGTGGTCCAACGCGCGCCGATGTTGAGCCCTTCGCGACCGAAGATGCCATAGATGTCGGCCTGCGTTGTCGCGCCATTGATGTGGCTTTCGGCGCCCCAGTTGTATTCGGTGATGGCGATTGGGGTGTCCGGGTAATAGTTGGCATCGACCCAGGTGCGCATGCGCGGGATGAGTTGCACCACGTCCTGAATATAGGAAGTATCCACATAGGCAGGATCCCACAACGAACGCGTGGAACGGTTGCGCAGTAGCTGGGTGGCATTGTCGATATCGTTGCTGAATTCGTTTTGCTGCGGATAGTAGTGGAGGCTGAACACGTCGATCGGGCGCACACCGGTACTGATTGCGCTTTGCTTCAATTGGCCAAGCAGCCAAGGCATGTAATCCATACCACCCATCGCGGTGCGGTCGGGGATATTGCTATATCCATTGATGGCGGTCCACTGCTGGTCGAACCCTGAGAAGATGTAGCCGGTCCAGCCGTACTCTTCGGGGCCGATCACCGCCGCACCGGCATCGGCTGACTTGATCATGGTCGCGTACTGGATCATCTTGTCGCGGATCTCGGTCATGTGCGGTCCGATCGGATGCACATCGCGATGCGTGCTGAACCAGATGCTGTGTTCGTTATCGAGGATGTAGTACCGCACGCCACCGCTGGCCGCAGTTCCCCATTTTCCGACCAGATGCTGAACCCATGCCTTCTGGAAATTGGCATCTGCGACCACGTTAGCATCATTCGGATCGTTGCCGGTAATGAGGCTCACACAATCGGGCTGCTTGCCATCACCCGAATCGGGAAAATACATGAAGTCATTTGAACACTGCGGCCCGTACTTGGCGATGGAAAAGCTGGCGAGCTTGGAGCGACCCGGCCCGAGCTTGGCCACCCAGCCCACCATCGGGATAGTGAGCATCGCCTGCGCGCCCGCGCCTTTGCTGTCGGAAAAAATGGTATCGCCGCGTTCACCTGCAATGGCGCTGACGTCACCGATGCTCTGAAAAAAATAATCGAAATCCTTGTTGTCGGCATTTTGCAGCCAGTTGTACCGCGAACTATTGTTGCCGCCTGCGCGGTTGAGCGGTGCGTTCAGGTCGGCAAGCTGCGCGGCTGACGCGTAGGCAACGCCGTAGACGCGTGGGTCAATGGCGCGTCGATTGGCGCTGACATCGACCGTCACGGTTGCGGCGACTGTTGCCCCCGATGCCAGAAACAACGCGCAGTTACACGAAATAAATACCGCGCGGACAAGTGAATGCATGGTAAATCCTCAGCACAAAGATTGATTGTTGAGGTCCAATTTGTTAATGCCAGTCTTCAACGCCAGCTTGTAAGGACACTATACGACGTATATGGAAATCGCATCAAATTGAGGTTGGTGGCTTTACCGGCAGGCGCATGGTGCGTCACATCACTTTCGTTCGCGGCTCAGGTGACTGCGGACAGCGAAGCTGCGAATTCCGTTGTCACATCTGCAAGGCTGGTGCAATCACGCCCATTATGACTTTGCGCGATCCGGACACTGCGGCAAAGTAATCCGCGCGCGCCGCACTCATGCGCTATTGCCAGCAGACAGCGCCTTGACCGGCCAGGGATCGGTCCAGGCCGGAATGCGCATCAGCCCATCTAACCAGCGCACGATGTTGGGAAACGCCTCCAGCGGCATTGCTGATTCCCGCCAGTAGGTCGCCATCGAGGCCAACTGGAAGTCGGCGATGGTGAGTCTTGCGCAAGCCACATAATTGCGGCCCGCCAGATGTCCATCCAGTACTTTTGCGAACTTCACGAATTCCGAAACCTTCTGCTTCAGCAACTCACTGTCCGGTGGCCCCAGCCTGAACGTCTGCTTGACGATGTGCTGAAAATAGAACGGATCAACGGCACCCAGCCAGTGGCAATCGTTCCAGGACAGCCAGCGCAGCACCTCGACCTGCTCGGCCGGATTGTGTGCCGGCCACATGTCCGAACCCGCCTTGATGCAGAGATAGGCCATGATCGCAGAAGCTTCCCACAGCACCAGTTCGCCATCCACCAGGGTCGGGGCTTTCATGTTGGGATTAAGCATTGCATAGTCCGGTGCCTTGAGCCCGCCGGCCATCGCATCGACTTCGACGAGTTCCGCCTCTATGCCGAGATGCTTGATCAGCGCCAGCACCCGCTGCGGTGCCTGTGCCTTGATCCAATAAATTTTCATGTCAGTCCTACCTTTGCATATACGCAATCACCGATTCCACGACACCATCGCGAACCACGCGCCCTGTGGATCAGTGCATTGCACGATCCACTGTCCGGTGGGAACCTGGTGCGGACCCATGCACACTTTGCCGCCTCCTTTGACGGTGCGCGCGATGGCGTCGTCGATGGCATCGACATTGAAATAAAACAGCCAGAAGGACGTCGGCGAATCGGGCATCTTGGTCATCATGCCGCCGACAGCGGCGTCACCAGCGGCAAAAATTTGATAGACGCCCAGCGGCCCCATATCCATCGCCTGCGTCTGGGTCCAGCCGAACAGGCCCGAATAGAAGGCGAACGCGCTGGGGCCATCGCCCGCATGCAGTTCATGCCAGCCGATATTGCCCGACGCTTCGAGTGCGAGTTCTACCGGTGGCATTTCGCTCATGCCTTTGAACAGCACGAACGCAGCACCATGCGGATCACCGACGACGGAGAAACGCAACACGCCCGGAACGTCTTCGGCCGCACGGTAAATGGTCCCGCCCGCCGCTTTGACTCGTTCAGTGTAGAGGTCAACATCATCGACCAGAATGTAGCCCGTCCAGCAGGGCTTGGCGCCCTCCGCACCTGCTTGTTCGGGGATCGGCATCAGCCCGCCGATGTTGGCCGGTCCCATCGAGAAAATTGTATAGGGGCGGTCTCCCACGCCCGCTTCCTTTGTATCCCAGCCGATCACCTCCCGATAAAAAATTGCGGCAGCGTAGGTGTCGCTGGTCATCAGGTCATACCAGGAAAAATTTCCATGTTTCATTGGCATGTCCGCTTCTCCTATTTAGCGTGATTGAATAAAAGTGCAAGGTATCGCTGCAAATGCGCGAGGCATTGGTCAGCAACATCGGGTCCGCGTCTGGCTTTGGCAAGAATAAAGGCGCCCTGGATCGTTGCCTGGATATAGAGACCGAGGCTCTCGGGTGTCCACTTTGCGTGCGGTGCATAAAGTCGTTTGG
>JANYFH010000156.1 GCA_025362705.1 Betaproteobacteria bacterium | reverse complement strand
ACGTCACTCGAAACCGCACCCGCTGTGTGCGTCGATGCGACGCCCGCCCATACTTGCACCAGGCGCTGCAAGTTGCGGCGCTCGATTTGGCGCTCTGCATAGGCGGGCTTGAAGTCGGCGATCTGTCGCAACGCGACCATGCGCGGGCTGCCGTCGGCGTTGAGTTGCGAACTAGGCAGGTAGATTTTATCGAGGTCGGCCACGCTCATGCGTTCAGTCTTTGGTAGCCGCACCAGTACCTGATGATTCTCGCCGTCAGGGCCTTCCCATTGGCCGGCATCCTCGCCCGCAATCATCGCGCGGGTGGTTGCCACGACGGACGACATCGACACACCGAGGTCGCTGGCGAGTTCGCGATTGACCGTGATATCGAGTGTGGGGCTGGTTGGCTTGTAAGAACTCTCGACGTCAACGGTACCTTTGATCGCTTTGAGTTTTGCCACAACCTCCTGTGAAATACGATCGAGTTCACGAATTTCCGGACCCATCACAAATATCTGGACTGGTCGATTCCAGCCGACGCGAATTTCAAGCCCCGCGATGGTCGACAAACGTTTGCGGATTGCGTCGTCAAGCTGTTTTTTCGAGCGAGAGCGGTCTTCCTTGTTGGTCAACTCCAGACCGAACCAAGCGCCGCTTTTGCTTACGTTGCGCGACACCCGTTTGATTTCCGGAAACTCACGCAGCGCGGCTTCCACCTGCTCAGCCTTGCCAACGGTGTAGTTCAGCGATGATCCGATCGGCGTTTGAATGCTGGCGTTCGCCCAGTTCTCATCGGACTCAGGCACGAATTCCGAGCCGAGGAAGGGAACCAGTGCAAAGCTGCCAAAGAAAGTGAATGCAGCGATCCACAGCACGATGCCGCGATTGCGAATCGTGAACCAATCAAATTTCAAATGTTCGCGCTTCAAACCAGAAGTCAGGTAATCGATTAATGTGAGTTTCGGAATCCATATATGCCGATATTCAGGTGCGAAACTCCAGCGGAGTATTTTGTCGTAGCGCGCGTGTAGCCAATCCATCATCGCGGCCTGCTTGTTCAGCGTCCACTTGATCGGTTTTATGCGGTTAATGAATGACGGCCCGTCTTCCCATACGGCAGAGAGCATGGGGTCCAGCGTGAATGAGACGAACAACGAAACGAGCACTGCCACCGACACCGCGATGCCAAATTGAAAAAAGAACAAACCGATGATGCCGCCCATGAACGAGACCGGCAAAAACACCGCAACGATGGTGAATGTGGTCGCCATGACGGCGAGGCCGATTTCCTGTGTGGCTTCTAGCGAGGCCTGTAAGTGGCTCTTACCCATCGCGAGGTGGCGCACAATATTTTCACGCACCACGATTGCGTCATCAATCAGAATACCGATTGAAAGTGACAAGGCCATCAGCGTCAGGAAATTGATCGAAAAGCCAAATGCGTATAGCGCGATAAACGTGGCCAGCACCGAGATCGGAATGGTGAGACCGGTGATGACGGTGGAGCGCCATGATTGCAGGAACAGGAAGACGATCAGCACGGTGAGGCCCGCACCTTCGAGAATCGTGTGCTTGACGTTGTCGACGCCCTGCTTGATGAATTTGGATTGATCAAAAGTAAGATCAAGGGTCAGGTCGGGCGGCAGGGTGGTTTTGAGCTTGGCGATATTTTTGCGTATCGACTCCGCCGCTTCGAGCGTATTCGCACCGCGCGTTTTGCGAATTTCAATCGAAATGCCACGCGTACCGTTGTTGGTGGACAGACTGGTTTCCTCGCGTTCTGTGTCGCGCACGGTGGCGACCATGCCCAACGTGATCGGCGCAACGCCTTGACGAGCGACGATCACACGTTCGAAATCGGCCGCATCCTTGAATTTGCCCTGCACCCGCACCAGGCGCTCGGTACGGTCACCGATGAGGAAGCCTGCGGCCTGGTTCTGGTTCTGGCTGCGGATCGCCGCCACCACCTGTTCGACACTTACGCCGTACGCCGCCATTTTGTCGGTATTGAGGCGAATCGCCATTTCGCGTTGCACGGCACCGGAGACGTCAATGGTGCCGACCCCATAGGAGCCT
>JANYFH010000137.1 GCA_025362705.1 Betaproteobacteria bacterium | reverse complement strand
CAGTTTGAAATTGCGCTACTGGCGAATTGCCACGATCCGATGTGGCTGCTGCAAACCGGCCTTGCGCATTTCCAATTGAAAGCGCTCGAGCGCGCTGAATATCTGTACCGCGAAGCCTTGCGACTACAGCCGCGCTACCCGCTCGCGCATTACAACCTGGGTGTGCTGCTGCAAGAAAAGCGCGATTGGACTGCGGCAAAACGTGCATTCGAAGCGGCGCTTGAGCAGCAACCGCAATTTGCCGAAGCACTCGTCAATCTCGGCAACACGCTTGTGGAATTGGCGGACCTTGTACCGGCTGGAGAATGTTATCGCCGCGCGCTGGCCATCAAGCCGCGTCTGGCCACTGCCCACTATGCGCTGGGCTTGCATCATGTTCGCAGCTCTCAGCGCGCACTTGCCAAAGAGAGTTTTGCGACTGCCGTCGAGTGCGATTCTGCGCAACTGGATGCATGGCTGGAACTGGCCGAGTGTCACCATCTATCTGGGGATGATGCGCGCGCAATCGCTTGTGTGGAGCAGGTACTGGCGCGCGATGTGAGTCACGAAATCGCGCGTTTCAAGCGGGCGCAATTCAGAGGCGAGAAGGCTCTGGGCATGCCAACAAAACTCCTGCAACGCTTATTCGACGGCATGGCAAACACGTTTGACGAACATTTGACCGAACGACTGGGATATCGCATTCCGGAATTGCTGGTCGCTGAACTTGAGCCCTGGCTCAACGATTTCGCAATCCGCAATTTGCGGCGTGCAACGGTACTCGATCTGGGTTGCGGGACGGGTTTATTTGGCCCTGTAGTACGCGATTTTGCATCGACCCTGACAGGTGTAGACCTGTCCGCCGCGATGCTCGGCAAAGCGCGCGCACGTAGGGTCTACGATGAGTTGATCGAGAGCGAGTTAATTTCGTTCCTACAACGCGATAGCCGCAAGGTGGACCTCATCGCAGCCACCGATGTGCTGATCTACATCGGTCAGCTTGAGCCCATGTTCGTGCAAATCGCCCTGCATCTTGCCGACGATGGCATCTTTGCTTTTTCGATTGAATCGCCGACGGACCTCACCGAAGACTTTCGCATGGAAACGTCAGGACGTTTTACTCATCACACGCGATACATTGAACGATTGGCTGGATCGTCTGGTTTGGCGGTCGTTAAACGCGTCGAAACCGTGATCCGCCTCGAAAACGGCTTGCCATTATCCGGGCACATTTTTATTCTGAAAAAAAGTTAGGCAGCGCGTTTCTTCAGCCAACGCATGAGTGAGCCCACGAACGGCAGTTGTTCGTAAAGTTCGCCCGCTGCATCCCAGTAATCGCGATGATATTGCACACGCCCGTCAGCCGCGAAGCGAATGTGCGAGGTGCCGTGAATGCGCCGCGTCAGTTCCGGTTTCAGCGTCTTGATACGGAATGTGAAATCCCAGATCAGCAACGCGCCATGCGGCTCTTCGATTGTCTCGATGATATTGAAGCGCGGTTCATCGAGTCGTACAAACATATCTGCAAAAACGTGGCGGATTTTTTCAATGCCTTTGACCTCGTTGAACGGGTCGCGAAAATAAGCGTCGTCAGCGTAGACCGTTGCGATGGCGTCCACGGTTGCTGGTGTGAGCGTTTGCCAGTAATCAACGAGTCGCGCGAGTGCGGCGGAGCGCATCATAACTTGGTCGATTTCTTGATCGCTGGAAAGTACATCGAGTACGGCAACAGCCGCAGTGCTTTCAGCATGCGCGTGAACCCCTTCGGAAAGTGGATTTCAAACTCACCCTTTTCAAATCCCCTGATAATTTCGGTGGCCGCTTCCTCGGGCGTAATCAGCGACGGCATTTCGAAATCGTTCTTGTCGGTCATGGGCGTTTTAACGAAGCCGGGACAAATGACATAAACGTCGAGTCCTTTTTCTTTCAGGTCCAGGTACAACACCTCGGCCAGATTGATCAGTGCGGCTTTGGTCGGTCCATACACCAGACTTTTCGGCAGGCCGCGATAACCTGCCACACTCGATACCAACGCAATGCCGCCCGCTTTGGCCGCCATGAAGCGCGGGATCACTATCGACAGGCCATTCAGAAATCCTTCCCAGTTGATCGTCACCATTTGCTTGGCGACTTTAAGGTCAAGCTCCCACGCGCGCATGGCGGTGTAATCACCCGCCATGAAAACAACCAGATCGTAGCCACCCCACGCGGCAACCAGTTTCGTTTCTGCATCCTTGATGGTTTCCACCTTTGTGATGTCCAGCGGCAACGCCATCGCGCGGTCATTACCCAGGCGCACGACGATTTCATCGAGCTTGTCGGCACTGCGCGCAGACACCGCCACTTTTGCCTTTAGCGCGTGTAGCTGTGCCGCGAGTGCGGCACCGATGCCGGTGGATGCACCGACAATCCAGACGCGCTTGCGTGCCCAGTTGGTGATTTTGTTATTTAGTGCCATGGCTGATTGCCCCCTGTATACAATACGCAGCCACTAGCACTGGCGAGGCTTTCGGACCATAAATGTCTCGAAACACCCGCCAGTTCTAGTGTTTGCCTATGTTTCCCCAGCATCAACGCTTCCTGAAAAAGATACTGATTTCCGCGACCCTGAACCCGAACTTCGACATCGTCGTCCGGTTGGCCATTGTCTTTTCGTCGACCATCCACATCCAGTCGTCCATATCCATATTGTAGGTTGAGTCGCCAACGGGCAGCGCCAGGACATAGCTCCAG
>JANYFH010000128.1 GCA_025362705.1 Betaproteobacteria bacterium | reverse complement strand
GTGGTTCTTTCGGGCGGCAATATCATGCAGGTGGGAACACCGGATCAAATTTATAACGAGCCGGTATCAAAGTTCGTGGCCGGATTTACCGGTTCGCCGCCGATGAATTTTTTGAAGGCCACTATTACAATCGTTGATGGCGATGTCTGCGTTGCGCTGGGCGATGGCGCACAGCAATTGCCTATCGTAGTGCGTCAGGATTATTTTCGTACGCTCGCCGGGCGCGCTGTCGCCTTCGGCATTCGCCCGGAAGACATTTCCATCGAACGTACGGGCAAAAACGACGTGCGGCTCGGCGCCCGGGTAATCGTGGTCGAGCCGCTGGGTGCGGAGACGCTGGTGACGCTTGCGTGCGAAGGCGGTGAACTGATCGGCCGCCTGCCACCCAGCGTGTTATTCAAACCCGATCAGCCGGCGGGTGTATGGATCAACATGGCGAAGTTTCATTTGTTCGATGCGGACAGCGGTGCTGTGCTTCGGCCTGCTTAGGTTATCGGAGCGATAAAAATGTTGCATAAACGACTCCTTGCAATCCTTGCCTTCCAGGTGGTTGGCGTTTTTTTTCCAGCGCATGCCCAATCGGCCTCGCCAATTGCGCTTAATGTCTACGTCGGCGGCCAACAGCGCCCGGATATCATGCGCGACCTTTTTGCGCAGTACACCGCGCTACACCCCGGCATAAAAATTTCTCTCGAAGTAGGTGGCGCTACCTCCGAACTCAGCCAGAAATATCTCAACATGGTGCTGACCGCAAAAGACAGCACACTCGATATATTTCTCATTGACATCATCCGCCCCGCGCAGTTTGCCGCTGCCCGTTGGGCTGAGCCGCTCGACTCGTATCTTGGCAGCGAGCACGAGGCGTACCTTTCACGCTTTTTGCCGGCCTATCGTGAAGCGACGACGGTGGGCGGCAAAGTCATCGCGCTGCCTGCGCTCGCTGATTCCCTGTTTCTTTACTACCGCAAAGATCTGCTTGCAAAATACGGGGAATTGCCACCCGCAACGTGGCCGGAATTGGCGCGAGTAGCAAAAAAAATTCAACAGGGCGAGGCCGATCCCAATTTGCAGGGTCTGAGCTTCCAGGGCAAGGCCGTCGAAGGTGCGGTGTGTACGTTCCTGCTGCCGTACTGGAGTCTCGGCGGTGAAATTATCCGCGATGGCAAGACTTCTTTTGAGCGCGGCAAAGCTGAAGCTGGATTGAATATGTGGCGCAAGATGGTAAGCGATGGTGTGGCCAAGAAAAACAGTGCTGAAGTCGGTACCGACGACACGCGCAAAGAATTTCAGGCAGGAAGAGTCGTCTTCGGCGTGATCTGGGGATATGCGTGGAACCATTTTCAAAGCGGTGCCGACACGCGCGTGAAAGACAAGGTGGGTGTGATCAAATTACCGGCGATGCCTGGCGGCAAGTCAGTCTCGTGCATGGGCGGCTGGAACTGGGCCGTGTCGGCATACGGAAAACACAAGGCGGAATCAGTCGCGTTGGTGCGCTGGCTGGCAAGCCCGGAAGTGTCGAAACAATTGGCGCTCAAGGGCTCGTTCCATCCGGTATTCCCGTCGGTGTACAAGGATCCTGAGGTGCTTGCAGCGGCGCCGTGGTTTGCCGATGCATTGCCCGTCGTTGAAACTGCACGGCCCCGTCCCGTGACGCCGATGTACCGCGCGATTTCGGACGCGCTGCGCATCAACACGAACACGGTGATGGCGGGTGTGAAGACGCCGCAGCAGGCGCTAGATGAGATCGAACAGCGCGTGGCTCGGGCACTCAGGTAGACATGGCCACACGAACGCTTCGCGACCGGCTGCTTGACCCTGGTGAAACCGCGCTGGCCTGGGCGCTACTCAGCCCCGCGTTGCTGTTCATCATTGTCATCGTCGCGTATCCGGTTGCCACACTGGTGATCAACAGTTTTTTCGACATCCGGCTCTCGCGAGGGCTGCCGATCACCTTTATCGGCTTCGACAATTACGCTGCGGCATTCGCCGACAGCATGTTTTGGCGTGCGGTGAAGAACACACTGATCATCACATTTGTCACCGTGCCCGGTGCACTGGTCGTTGGGCTCGGGTTGGCGATGCTGGCGAACATGCCATTTCGTTTTCGCGGCCCGATTCGCCTCGCACTACTCTTGCCTTGGGCACTACCGCTGGCGTTCGTCGGTTTGATTTTCGCGTGGTTCTTTCACAGCGAGTACGGCATTATCAACGATCTCATTCGTCGCTTCGGCGGTGAGCCACGGATATGGTTCAACTCGCCGGGCCTGACGATGATGGCGATCTGTATTGCGACCATCTGGAAGACATCGTCTTTCATGGCGCTGATTCTGCTCGCTGGTTTGCAGACCATTCCGGCATCGCTATACGAAGCCGCCGAAGTCGACGGCGCATCGAAGTGGACGCAATTTACCGAGATCACCTTGCCATTGCTGGTGCCGTCGATGCTCGTCGCACTGATCTTTCGCACGCTTACCGCAATTCAGTCGTTCGATATTCCGTTCAGTATGCCCGGCCCCGGTGAAGAGTCGCAAACGCTGGCGATGTACATCCAGCTCAATACAGTCGACTACCTCGATCTCGGCTACGGCTCCACGCTGGCGGTATTCATGTTCATGCTGTCGATGGCAACGACGTTTGTGTATTTGCGCTACGTCCGTGGAGACAAAGATTGAATAACTTTTTCACCGCCAAACGCCTGCGCTGGGTCGCCGCTGCGATTGTGCTGCTCAATGGCTTCTTTCCGGCTGTGTGGATTTTATTCACTTCGCTGAAAAACGAAGTCGAACTGACTGCTAAACCAATTACCTATTGGCCACAGAATCCGGTGCTGAGCAATTACGTCGCCGCGTTCCGCGATCAGCCATTGCCTGGCTACTTACTCAACAGTGTGATCGTTGCGTGCCTGTCGATGCTGCTGGCGTTGTTCATCAGCACACTGGCCGCGTATGCCATCGCGCGGCTGAACCTGAAGCGCCGCAACCTGATTCTGACCGGCATCATTGCCGTGTCCATGTTCCCGCTGGTGACGCTGATGGTACCGTTGTTCGAAATCATGCGCGGATTGAATTTGCTTAATTCTTATACCGCATTGGTGTTGCCTTACACGGTACTGAACCTGCCGATTTGCACGCTGATACTCGTGAGTTTTTTTCAGGATATTCCGCGCGATATTGAAAACGCCGCGATGATCGACGGCTGCACGCGACTGGGTGCGTTGTGGCACGTGGTGATGCCGCTGGCAGCGCCGGGTGTATTTACTGCTGGTATCCTCGCGTTTGTAAATGCATGGGATGAATTTTTATTGTCGATGTCGATGAATGCTGCCGTGGCCTATCGTACGCTGCCGGTTGGCATTCAGATGTATCAGGGGGAGTTTTCATTTCCGTGGCCAACGATTTCAGCCGCGCTGGTCATTGCGCTGGTGCCGGTGGTGACAGTGATTCTGATTTTTCAGGAGCGGGTCGTCAGTGGGTTGACGTCCGGTGGTCTAAAGGGTTAATCCTAAAACACCAGCACTGGCGCGGGTTTCAGGCGAAAAGTAGCTGGGAAGCCTCGCTAATGCTAGTCTTTCAATGTTTTTCGCGGAGCAAGAACTTGTCGTCCGACGCATTCCAGCAAAGCAGTTTTCAGCGCCTCAATGAACTACGTTTTGTTGGGGTCGATACCCATCGCGCACGCTTTACCGTTGATGCCATTGCGCTCGAAATTTCCGCACATGCAGTGGATACGCTGCGACTCACCATTGGAACATCGCGTCATGCCGATTACGGGCTGATACAACATCACGCACCATCGGGCAACTTGCGCGTAGCCTCGCAAGGTAACGGCTGGCGTGTTAGCAGCGATAATGTTGCGCTCGACATCGACGCAGCACCGCTGCGTTTCACACTGTCCAGAGCAGGCAAGACGATCCTCACTTCCATTACCGACCAGCATTTTCGCGGCCACACGCGCTTGCCAGCCTTTGGCCTGAAGCAATGTGAAGAGCAGCATCGCTGGTGCGTTTCATTGGCACTGGAGAGCGACACAGCGGTCTATGGCTTCGGTGAAAAATTCGGCCCGCTCGACAAGCGCGGGCAACTGGTGCGGGGCCGCACCGAAGATGCGCTCGGCGTCAACACCGAACTTTCCTACAAGAACATTCCTTTCTGCTGGAGTCCCGATGGCTGGGGGCTGCTCGCGCACACGCCAGGTACCGTCCGCCACGGTGTGGGCTATCCGCAATGGTCGCATCGTACCTATGTCCTCGAAGTTGAAGACGACGCGCTCGACTTGTTTATCTTCACCGGCGAACCGGCAACTATTCTTGATCGCTACACCGCGCTCACCGGTCGTGCGGCAGTGCCGCCGCTGTGGAGCTACGGTATGTGGCTTTCACGCGCCTATTACAAAGTGCCGCAGGATGCGATCAATACCGCCGCCGAATTGCGCCGACGTGGTATCCCGTGTGATGTGATCACGCTCGATGGCCGCGCGGCCTGGGAAGTGCGAACGCGCTTTGCCTTCGAGTGGGATAAGAGCCGATTCGACGACCCGAAAAAAATCCTCGACACCCTGCGTGCGTTCAATTTGAAAGTGTGTGCTTGGGAATATCCGTACATCTCGATTCACAATCCCTTGTTCACCGAGCTTGCGGGCAAGGGCTGGCTACTCAAGAACCGCGACGGCAAGCCTGCCGTGTTCGACTGGGTGAAAGACCCGACCGACGATCCCTTCGGCAACGTACTGACGCCATTGCCACCTTCCGGCATTCTCGATTTCACGCATCCGGAAGCCGCGAAATTCTGGGCAGACAGTCATAACAAGTTATTCGACGACGGCGTGGACGTCATCAAAACCGACTTCGGCGAACAGGTGGAGGACGACATGATCGCGCACAACGGTGACGCTGGCCGTCGCCTGCACAACGTCTATCCGCTGCTCTACAACCAGTGCGTCTGGAACGCAACACAGCGCTACAACGACGCGCATGGCCGCGGACCCGCGATGGTATGGGGCCGTGACGGATTTATCGGTAGCCAGCGTTTTCCGATGCAATGGGGTGGGGACCCACAGACCGACTGGGAGGGAATGGCGGCGAGTATTCGCGGCGGTTTAAGCTATGGCATGAGCGGTGTGCCTTTTTACGCCACTGACATCGGCGGATTTTATGGCGCCCAACAACCCGACACCGAGCTTTATCTGCGCTGGACCGCGAACGGTATTTTTTGCTCGCACTTTCGCTATCACGGCATCGGCGAACGCGAGCCGTGGGCACTGGGTGCCGAGACCGAATCGATCGCCAAGAAGCTGCTGGCATTCCGCTACCGTCTGATTCCTTACATGATCGGTGCGTCTGAGCAAGCCGCGCGCACCGGCTTGCCGCTGATGCGCGCCATGCCACTGGCATTTCCCTACGACCGGCTGGCGCGCTCGTTTGAAGGGCAGTATTTATTCGGCGATGCACTGCTGGTCGCGCCAATTATTCGCCCCGGCGGGTCGGTGGAAGTGTATTTCCCGATGGGTGAGGCTTGGCGTGATCTCGACACCGGCGAGCGCATCGAAGGCGGTCAGACACGCGTGGTACACAAGGCGCTCGATCAGTTGCCCGCGTGGGGGCGCGAAGGCCATCTGCTTTGCCTGGGTCGCGAGGTGATGCATACCGGAGAAATCAATCTGGCCGCACCCATCGAGGACGTATGGCTATTCGGCGAACCGCGCGTGTCACCCACGGTGATGTACCAGTGTGTGACGTTAGCGCTGGAGGGTGGCGCGACATTTATCGCAGGTATCCCAGCCGCTCGCTGTTTTCCCTCTGCCGGATTCAGGGTGGTGGCCGAGTCGGGTCGCGTACGTGTAGAGCGTGGTTGAACCTCCCATGACCAGCGCAATCGACATCGTGGCGCTACAAAATGGCGACAGCCGGGTAACACTGTGCCCCGGCATCGGTGCGGCAATCGCACGCTACACCTGGAAGGGCCATGACATCCTGCGCCGAGCATCGGATGCGGCCATCGCCGAAAAATCAGTTCGCCAGATGGGCTCCTATCCGCTGGTGCCCTATTCGAACCGTATCGGTCAGGCAAAATTGATCGTCGGCGATCAGGTGTTTTCATTGCGGCCGAACTTTCTCCAGGAGCCGCACGCGATTCACGGCTTTGGCTGGCAACGCGCGTGGAAGGTGACGAGGCAAAACGCCGATTCGGCTGAACTGCACCTGAAACACGCACCCGACATCGACTGGCCGTTT
>JANYFH010000109.1 GCA_025362705.1 Betaproteobacteria bacterium | reverse complement strand
CAGTAGTAGCAGCAACCACCAGTAGTTACCCTTCACTTCAAAACTCTGTGCGCTGCTATAGGGCGAAATGAATCCGTCCGGATCGATCGCACGAAAGCGCATGAAGTAGGTACCCGATGTACCAGGCTTGTCGATCGTGATTGCAGGCGTGTCCAGTTTTTGTTCCATCAACACATCCTTGAACGCGGCATCGCGCGCGAGTTGAAACTCAAATTTCTGCCCCGCTTCCGCGCCCCACGAAAAGCCGATGCGGCCACCGTCCTCCTTCGGTGGATTCGGTGCTGCGGGTATCGCTTTGAGTACAAACGACTGCACGTCGCCGAACGGGCCATTGTCACCATCGGACCGAATGCTCGCGACGCGCCAAAAATATTCGCCGGGAGTCAGCTTGTCAGTCGATGAGTAAGCGACACTCTTCCAGGATTTCTCATCCGCTACCAGTGCCGCAAAATTTGCGTCACGCGCAAACTGGAACCGGTACGATGCGGCGTCGGTGGATGTGGCCCAGCTAAAATCGGCTTTGTCGCCGGAGAACCTGGCCTTGTTCTGCGGCGCAGACGTAAAGGGTGGCTCGGGGCGCGCTTTCATGCGAAATGGAATTACCGCATCCATGCCCTCGATGCCTTCTGCATTGATCGCTCGCACCCGCAAAAAATACTGGCCATCGGCAAGATCGCCGAACTTCGCCTCCGCCGTCTTGAACACGCCCTCTGCGCGCAAGTCGGTGAAGGCACTATTCGTAGCGACCTGCGCGCGATAAGCTGTCGCACCCGTGGCTTCAGCAAATTTGAAGCGCAGCAAAATGCGTTCCTGCAATCGCGCACTCGACGACAGATCAGGTGGTGCGGGCAAGGTCACGGGCGGAATTGGCGGCTTGCCCTGTTCAACAATCGTGCCGAATCCGGCGGCGACATCCAGGCCATTGGCGGAACCGGATTCGGTCACGTTCACGGTGCCTTCGAGAACTTCGCCACGCGACGCCTTCGTGTTTTCATCGCTACTGACGCGAAAACGTGTGCCGCGCACACCCATATTCGAGGTCGGCGTTGTTACTTCAAATCGGCCAGCCAATCCGGCGCGCTTTTCGACCCTGGCTTCAACACGACCCGACTCAAGCAGCACACGCGTAATCGGGACACCTTTGGTATTGGCGATGGTGCGCGCGACATCGAGCTTCACTTGCGATTTCGACTGAACGACAAGGGTCGAACCGTCAGCCAGTTTGAGTGTGACAAATCCGTTGTCGCCAGTCTTGATTGACTGGCCTTCATTGACGACGCTGCCAACGCCAGGTTTTCCGCCGGGTGCTTCCACCGGCCCGTCAACCGCAAGCACAACTGCCGTGCGCTGGTCGGTCTTCATATCCCCGAGTGGAATACGAATCTCGGTACCTGGACGAATACGATGCGGGTCGGCGATTTTGTTGAGTTTCTGTAGCGACTGCCAATCATTCGACTTGATGAGATAGCGCCTGGCCAGATGAACCAGTGTGTCGCCCTCGACTGCGGGATGGACGAAATACTGAATGGCGGGTTGTGGCGATGCGGAAGTCGCGAGCAAACAAAGAGCGAGTATTTTCGCGCTGCAAAAAATGCGCGTCCGGTGCTGGGTCCAGCAGGAAATATTCACAAACAGGCTCCTCGGTAATATTATTTCGTCACCAATATTTTAACGTCGGCGAGCACCGTAAATTTGGCTGTCATCGCGCCATGCGCGCACGTACCTGCGCGTGAAAATATCCGTTTTCCAGATAGCGGTACAGATTTTTGCCAGGACATTCTGTGCCCGGCGCCACATCACGATGGCCGTGGATAGCGTCCACCGGCACATGGTAGCGCATCGCCAGCAGTGTCATCAGATTCACGACCGCATCGAGCTGCGCAGCGTTCGGCTCGACCTCTTCAAAATTTCCGACCACCTCGATCAGTGCATGACCGGCGGGATCGTAACTGGTGTTGGTGTCGCCACTGAAGCGAATGTCACGCCCTTCATAAATGCGACCATCGAGATCGATCACGTAATGATAAGGAACATCGATCCAGTCTTTTATCTTGCGGGACCACGACTGCAGATCGCGCAGATATTGCTGCGGATCCCTGTTGCGAGGAAACGCGACACCCTGATGATGCAGCGTGATGCGGTTAATTGTGTGGTGGCGCGTAAGCGCTTCGTTTGCCGGTGTGCCGCCCCAGTCACTGACGCTGATGATGGTGGGTTCAATTGCGTGTGGTGGTTCATGCGTCGCACACGCTGTGATCGCGATAGCGACAAGGCAAGGGAAAAGCCAGTGCAAGGCTCGGCGCATATTGATAATAGAGGATGGGCTGGAACGATTGAAATTAGTACTGGTGCGCGTTTCCGGCTATTTATGGTCCGTAAGCCGCACCAGCGCTTGAGTTTACTTCTTTTGTGTCCATACATCTGCCCATTTGCGCCCTCGTTGTCGTCGCAAGGCGACATGCGCACGCATCCAACCTGCGCGCATGCCCGTGCTTTCACATTCTCTATATCGTGGCATGATTTCTGCTGGATACCCTGAATGTCTATTCGCAGGAATTCCCATGCAGCGTAATTTCAGACTGGCCGCGTTCACATTCGGTATTTTCCTGCTAGTCATTTTCGTGTCGCTATCGGCGGTCGCATTAACGTTAACGGGTGCACAATCGCGGAAAAATCATGGTACAGCGGTCAACTATGATTTGCCCATCAACCATAAAGCAGCAATCACCGGCGCGATCTCGGTTGAGCCGCGCGGTAGTGGCGGTACCCATATTATTATTTTTGAATTTGATGACGTCATCAACTCCGTGGCGTCGGCATCATCGGTCGACGTTGCAGGTAATGCGCTTGGCATTGCGTCACCACAAGTTTCCGGAACCAATTTCGTGGCGGTCACGCTTACCAGTATCCCCGATGCTCGCCGAATCACCGTCATGTTGAACGGCGTAAATGGTTCCCTCAACACATCGGTATCGTTAGCCTTTCTTGTCGGCGACCTGAACAACACG
>JANYFH010000099.1 GCA_025362705.1 Betaproteobacteria bacterium | reverse complement strand
GTCAAACGGGCAAGAGACAGCGAAGGCAGCTTCATTGAAAATTGTCCTCGGCCTTGCTCATCAGATGAATGAACACATCTTCAAGTGCCGTGTCTGCTTCCTCGAGTTGATAGCGCCCGCCGAGATTGAGCGCACGCAAGGAGGCGGTGAGAAGTGACGCATCGGGGCCTGTAACATGCAATGTGTTGCCGAACGCGGTGACCTGCGAGACGCCATCAACCGCGCGCAGTTTTTCGGCCAGGGCGGCCAGCTCTGGTCCGCGCACGACCCAGGTTGCAAGATGCTGTTGCGCGATTACTTCCTGCATCGTTCCGGTCGCGAGCAGTTTTCCGTAGGCAATATAGCCCAGCCGTGTGCAGCGCTCGGCCTCATCCATGTAGTGCGTCGTCACGAGAATGGTAATACCAGCGCCTGCGAGACGATGGATTTCATCCCAGAAGTCGCGGCGCGCTTTTGGGTCAACGCCTGCGGTCGGCTCATCGAGCAACAACAATTTCGGTTGATGCAGCATGCACGCCGCCAGCGAGAGACGCTGCTTCCAGCCACCGGAGAGTGAACCGGCAAGCTGGTTTTGGCGGCTCAGCAGTCCAAGTTTTTCGAGCGCCTCATTGACGCGTGTTGCACGATCGCTCATGCCATACATGCGCGCGACGAAATCGAGATTCTCGCGGATCGTCAGATCTTCCCAAAGCGAAAAACGCTGCGTCATGTAGCCGACTTCGCGCTTGATCGCGGGCGACTGCTTGATCACATCCAGCCCCATCACTGTGCCACTGCCGCTATCGGGTTTCAATAATCCGCATATCAGCCGGATGGAAGTGGTTTTTCCGCTGCCGTTTGGACCAAGAAAACCGTAGATTTCGCCGCGCTTCACTTGCAACGAAAAATCGCGCACGACGTGTTTGTCGCCATAGCTTTTATTCAGCGCATTGACATCGATAACGAGTTGATCTGGCACAGCAACCTTAGTCGAGCGCGACATCCACCGGCTGGCCCGGGTGCAGGCGCACCGCTTGCTCGGACGGCGGTTTCGCTTCGACGTAAAACACCAGCTTGGCGCGCGAATCCTTGCTGTAAATGACTGGCGGCGTGAATTCCGGCTGCGCGGCAATAAAAGTAATACCTGCCTTGATCGGCGCGCCGCAACCTGAACACGCGAGTGAAACGCTTTGTCCAACCTTGAGGTTGCCGAGGATATTTTCGGGCACAAAAAAACGCACCTTGATTTTATCCGGCGGCAGCAGACTGACTATCGGTTGACCGGCAGGCACCCATTCGCCGCGCGAGAAATAGGTGTTCTCGACTAATCCAGCAAGCGGCGCGACCATCGATTTTTGCGCAACCTTCCAATCGTTTTGCGCCAGCACCGCTTTTGCAGCGTCGACCTCGCGTTTGGCGGCACCGATCTCTTCTTCGCGGCCGACGCTGATGGTCGCCGTTCTGGTTTCTGCATCGACTTCCGCGACGCGCGCCAAATCGCGTTGGTGGAGTGAGCGGGCCTCATCGAGCTTCGCCTGCGAAATGAATCCCTGCTTGAAAAGTTTTTCCTGTTGAGCCAGTTGCGAGGTCGAGAGTTCCCGCGTGGCTTTCGCTTGTTGGCCCTGCGCGCGCACCGCGTCAACTTCGCTGGCCCGGCGTCCCGTTTGCAGATTTGAAAGTCTGGCTGCCGCTGCCGCGAGACGTGCTTCAGCTTCGCGGCGCTGAGCGGCTTCGTTGGCTTGCTCGAGCACGAACAACGGCGCGTTGGCGGCGACTTGTTGTCCGCGCGTGACCTGAAGTTGCTCAAGCACGCCGGCGAACGGGGCGGCGATATGCAGTGACTCGCCTTCCGCATAGCCCTGGAAAGTTGTAGGTGCTTTATCGCTGCACCCGACCAGGCTGACAATACTCAAAGCGCTTGCGAAGGTGACGAGTTTTGAATCAAGAATATTCATTGGCGCTAGGTGATGTCGAGGAACTGCGCTTCAAACTCGGCAGGCGGCAGCGGCTTGGAGAAAAAGAATCCCTGATACTCGTCGCATTCCAGATCGCGCAGGACACGATACTGTTCTTCGTTTTCAACGCCCTCGGCGATCACGTTGAGTTTCAGGCTGTGCGTCATTGCGATAATCGCGCGAATGATGGCTTCATCATTGGGATCGGTACCGATGTCGCGAACGAAAGATGAATCGACCTTGATGGAGTCGACAGGCAACTGCTTCAGGTAGGAAAGCGAGGAGTAACCCGTACCAAAATCATCGATGGCGAGTCCCAGCCCCATGTCCCCCAGCTGCTTCAGTAACAACGCCGTGTCATCGATATTTTTCAGCAGCATGCTTTCGGTAAGTTCCAGTTCGACGGTATGCAGGTCGAGTGCGGTCTTTTTTGCGGTCTGCTCGATTGCACGCACCAGACGGTCACCGTCAAACATTTGCCCGACCGACATGTTTACGGCGAGGCGAATCTCGCGGCCGCTTTTTTGCTGCCACTCCGCCACTTGCTTGAACGCGTGTTCGATCACCCATTCGCCCATCGGTACGATGAGTCCGGAGTCTTCGGCCACGCCAATGAATTTGTCGGGTGCGAGCAGGCCGTGGCGCGGATGTTGCCAGCGGATGAGCGCTTCCACACCTGTTATCTGGCCGGTCTTGAAAGACACGCGCGGCTGATAGTGCAACAGCAATTCGTCGCGGCGCAGAGCCGAGCGCAAATAATTTTCGATCGATAACCGTTCCTGCGCTTTGGCGTTGAGCTCGTGGGAAAAAAACTGGTAGTTGTTGCGGCCCTTGGCTTTCGCGTCATACATCGCCACATCGGCATGCTTCATCAGCGTTTTCGGGTCCGGGCCATCGGTGGGATAAATGCCGATGCCGATCGAACATGACGTGGTGAGGTGGTGGGTGTTGATCATGATTGGGGATGCCAACGACGCAATCATTTTTTCCGCCACGTGTTGTGCCCCCTCATGTACGTCGCGCCCCGCGTTACCCGGCAAGTTTTCCAGAATCACCGCAAACTCGTCACCACCCAATCGCGCCACCGTGTCACTGGCGCGTACGCATGCGGACAATCTTGCGGCGACGCGTTTCAGGAGTTCGTCGCCAACATCATGACCGAGCGAGTCGTTGATGGTTTTGAAACGGTCGAGGTCGATGAACATGAACGCGAGGCCAGCCTGTTTGCGTGCCGCATTAGCTACACCCTGTTCCAGCCTGTCATTGACCAGCATCCGATTCGGCAGGCCGGTGAGTGGGTCGCGGGTGGCGAGAAATTCGGCGCGTTCTTCGGCAACGCGGCGTTGGCTGATGTTGGCCGTCGTACCGGTCATGCGCAGTGCGC
Source organism: Betaproteobacteria bacterium (assembly GCA_025362705.1). Lineage (GTDB taxonomy): Bacteria > Pseudomonadota > Gammaproteobacteria > Burkholderiales > Usitatibacteraceae > UKL13-2. The sequence goes on along the minus strand of JANYFH010000099.1, from coordinate 1,970 downwards.
GGCCATCATCGCTACGCTGCGTGACCTTGCCTTTTGAATGCAGCCACACCCATTCTTCGGTCTCTCCGGGCCCACGAAATTCACATTGAAAATCGTCCACTTTTCCCTTGACCGCTGCGGACAGCGCCGTCTGGAAGCGCTCGTGGTCTTCTGGATGATTCCACGCCAACACCTCTTCGCTCTGATAAACGATGCCTTCACGTTCAATGTGCCGCACGCCAAGCAAAGTGCGCCAGTTTTCGCTGAAAAATACCTGATTGCTGACGAGATCCCAATCCCAGATAGCCAAGCCCGATCCGACCAGAGCCAGATCTAGCCGTTCTTTGGCGCGGGAAATTTCACGTTCGGCTTGTTTGCGTTCGGTGATGTCGCGACCGACGCCAAGACAATAGCGTTGTCCGTCAATGTCCAGTGCACGTCCGTGAAACGAAGATGGAAATACCGTACCGCCCTTGTGACGCATTTCGGCTTCGATTGCAATTTCTTCGCCATTCTCAAAAATTCGGCGAATCGCATCGGCTACGAGGGCACGATCTTGCTCGGCAATAAAATCGAGGGCATGCATTTTGGACAGATCCGCGTTGGCATGTCCGGTACTGGCGGCAAAGCGCTCATTCCAGCGCAGCATTTTGCCGTCTTGCTCAAACATGAAAAAAGCGCTCGGCAGACTCTCAACGGCAGCATCGGAAAAATCTTTTTCGTAGCGGAGTTTAGCCTCAGCCGCTTTGCGCGTCGCGATCTCGTCCTCGAGCACCTGTTCAAGTCTGGAAAATTCTTTCGCGAGATGAACGACCTTGTGCTCGGCGGAAGAATCCCTGCGTTCTTCGACTGGCAAAACGCTATGCACCGACCGGCGCTCAATGCGTGTTTCCAGACGCGCCTCAAGACGCGCTTCCAGGCGCGCCCGCGCAAGTTCAGCCAGATTTTTCAGCGCTTCCAGATCGCGTGCAATAACTTCCCGCGAAACGGTATCAAATACCGACAAAACACCGAGTAATTCCCCTTCGGTCGAGAAAATACCGCTGCCCGCATAAAAGCAAATGTGCGGCCCACCGGCCACCAGCGGGTGATCGCGAAATCGCTTGTCAGCCAGCGCATCGGGAATGACAAATACAACCGGACGGCGTGGCGTAGCTGTGAAAGCAGGCAGGTAAAAGCACTGCTCCTGCGCCAGCTCCGTAAACGACAGTCCGGTCCGCGCCTTGAACCATTCTCGCGTGATCGTAAACGCCGTGCGACCATTTTGTTTCGGCCCGGCAACGATGTCACTGGAATTGCTGCGATCAAAAAAAGAAATTGCCGCCATGGTTGTTCCCAGAGCGTCCGCCGCGCGTCGTGCCAGATCGTCAAAGGCGAGTTCGGGCGGCGTATCGAGAATGTCGTAACGCGCGAGGACGCTGGTGTCAGGGGTTATGGATCGTTCAGGGGCATTCATCAGGGAAAGTATTGCCAGCGGGGTCTTCTTGCCACAGCAAGGAGCAATCCCGATATTGTACGGCGCGCTTCAACCAATGTTGGCGACCACTGGTGCATGGTCTGACGGTCGCTCAAGTTTGCGCGGTTCAACGTCGATGATGCTTGCAGTGCAGTGCGCCGCAAGGCCCGTGGTCAGCAGTATGTGGTCGATGCGCAATCCGAGATTGCGTTTAAAGCCGTTCATCCGGTAATCCCACCAGCTGAAACTTTTTTCAGCCTGTTCAAAGAGTCGAAAGCTATCCACAAGACCTAACCCGACCAGTGCGCGAAAGGCATCGCGTTCAGCCACCGTGCAGAGTACCTGGCCTTCCCACGCCTTTGGGTCATGCACATCGCGATCATCCGGCGCGATGTTGTAGTCACCCAATAGCGCGACATCGCCGTATTCGGCAATCGTGTTTTGCATATACTTCTGCAACGCGGCGAGCCACTGCAATTTGTACTGGTATTTTTCCGATTCGACGGTCTGTCCGTTCGGAACGTAGGCCGAGACG
>JANYFH010000080.1 GCA_025362705.1 Betaproteobacteria bacterium | reverse complement strand
CCATGAGCACGGTACGATTCACGGCGACTTTGCGGATAAGGTCAACCACACGGCTTACGTCTTCGTGTCCCATGCCTTGTGTCGGTTCGTCGAGTAGCATCAGCTCCGGGTCGAGCGCCAGCGTGGTCGCAATTTCCAGCGCACGTTTGCGACCATATGGCAATTCCACCGTCTGGGTGTCGGCAAACGAGGTCAGGTCAACCGCGTCGAGTAGCTCCAGCGCACGCGCATTGAGCGAATACAAGCTGGATTCCGATTTCCAGAAATGAAAGCTCGTACCTAATTTTCGTTGCAGCCCGATGCGGACATTTTCGAGTACCGTCAGATGCGGGAACACTGCGGAAATCTGGAATGACCGCACCATGCCTCGCCGCGCCACCTGCGCCGGTTTTTCAGCGGTGATGTCGTGGCCGTTATATAGAATCGAGCCTGCGGTCACCGGCAAAAATTTGGTGAGCAAATTAAACACTGTCGTCTTGCCTGCGCCGTTGGGGCCGATCAGGGCGTGAATCGAACCGCGCCGGACTTTAAGCGCGACGCGATCAACGGCCGTAAATCCTTTGAATTCTTTGGTGAGATCTCGGGTTTCGAGGATGACGTCTTGAACCATGGTCTCGCGGAGCGTTGAAAGAATATTGAGTGGTCGGAATTATGCGGCGCAAATGCGCGCAACTTGCGCAGGTTTTATATGAATGAAGTTTAGCATTGAACGCGCATGACACTCATGTCACGCAGTTAAACTCGACGCGCATTCTCAAAGCCGTCATTCCCGTGCAGGCGGGAATGACAGTTTGATTGAGCGACCCTGGATTCCCAACTGCGCGGGAATGACAAGATTGAATACTGGCGCGCCTTTCCAGCCATTTGCCCCGAAGTCGCGCGCCAAATGGCGATCCAACGCATTCAGTGTCGACGCTTCAGTAGTTGCTGAATCAGCGGATGCTGTACTTTTTTTTCCGCGACAATCAAGTAAAAATGCTCCTCCACGCCCTCGCAAGGACCGATGCGCCTGACACGGTATCGCGCGACCAGTTCGTCATGCGCTATTTCGGCAGCTGGAAAGACACCCATGCCGCTGGCGCCAAAGGTCTTCAACAAAGCGCTGTCCTTGAACTCCCCCACCAACTGCGGCCTGATCGACATGCGCTCGAACCACTGATCCAGCCGCGCGCGCACCGCCACATGGGTTGTCGGTAATAGCACCGGGGTGGTTGCCAGCGATTGTGGAAAGCCCTTTTTGACCGCAGCGAACAGCGATGCTGGCGCATACCAGGCGAGTTTTGAAACGCCTACCGCGTGGCTGTAGAGCTTCAGGTTCGGATTCTGTGGTGCAGCGCGGTCGGCAAGCACGGCATCAAATTTGTGCAACGCGACATCGCCAAGCAGATCGCCGAACTCGCCTTCATCGCATAACAGGCGTAACTGCGGCGATTGCAAAACCGGCTGCATCAGCGCAAGGGCAACCAGCTTCGGCAGCCCTTCGGAAATACCAATGGCCAGACGTATGCCGGATGAACTCACTGCATCGCTGAGTACACCGGGTAACAATTCTCCCAGATGAAAAATCTGGTCCGCCTGCCGCATCGCGGCCATACCCGCCTCGGTGAGTACCAGTCTTCTGCCCGACGGCTTGAGCAGGGAATGGCCCAGGGCGCGCTCAAGTTCACGCACCTGTGTACTCACTGTCTGCACTGCCATATCCATTCGTCCGGCAGCACGAGTGATGCTTCCCTCCTTGGCAACGACCCAAAAATAGTAAAGGTGCCGATAATTGAAGGTGAGGCTCACGATCACGTATTCCAGAAGTAATAGTTCACTATTATCTGCTTTTACCGAACCGACCAGTGCTGTATCTTTCACGAGGCGTTAATCAGAAACGTTATGTCAAATTTTAAAATCCATGCAAAGTCTTTTTGATCCAGCAATCCTGTTCTTTGTGTTTGGCATCCTCGCCGGTGCCCTCAAGTCCAATCTGGAAATCCCCCCGCAAATCTCACGTTTCCTCGCGCTCTACCTGCTTATGGCGCTCGGCCTCAAGGGTGGTTTTGCGTTAGCCAAATCGGGACTCACCAGCGAAGTGGCACTCAGCCTTGCATTGGCAATCGCGCTCGCGGTGATCGTGCCGGCGCTGGGTTATGCGCTACTGCGACGATTCCTGAACGGCTTTGATGCAGCCGCCATCGCAGCCACCTATGGGTCGGTCAGCGCCGTGACGTTCATCACTGCCGTACAGTATCTTGACAGCCGGGGTTTGCCCTATGGTGGGCACATGGCTGCAGCGATGGCGCTGATGGAATCACCCGCCATTATCATGGCCGTGCTGCTGGCCAATCTGACGCGCAAACGCGAAATAACGGGTAAAAAATCGCCGTCCGGCGGTGCGCAGAACTCGGCTGCTTCCCGCGCAAGCGATGGCTTGTCAGTTGGTCGGCTACTGCACGAGTCGTTCACCGATGGCGCACAACTGCTGCTGCTCGGTGCAATGGTGATCGGCATCCTCACTGGCGAATCGGGCAAGGCGGCCATGCAGCCATTTGCGGTTGATCTCTTCAAAGGGATGCTCGCGTTTTTCCTGCTCGATATGGGCCTGCTGGCCGCTCGCAACATGGGTGAGTTGAAAGGTAAATCGCCATGGTTGCTGGCATACGCGATTGGCGCGCCTGTTGCGCACGCCGGGATCGCGCTCGCAATGAGTTGGGTGCTTGGGATACCACCGGGCAATGGCGCACTGTTGATGGTACTCGCAGCGAGCGCATCCTATATCGCCGTCCCTGCCGTCATCCGGCAGGCAATACCTGAGGCACAACCGTCACTTTATTTCGGCATGTCACTTGGATTGACATTCCCACTCAACATCCTCTTCGGTATTCCGATCTACGTTTATGCGGCGCACCGATTGTTGTAGCCGACCGATGGCGGATCGCGCGCGGTCAATCGTTGTGCTAGTTAACTACCGCGTCTACCGATAATTTTTGAACTGTCAATAAACACGGACATCCCCAGCCGTTTTATGCCTGCGAAGCGCACCAGTAATTGTGTTTCCCGGTATTACGGCAACAATGCTGTTCCTGATCGGGCCTTCACCGCCGAGATGTCGGAAGCATTGATTGACCCGGATGCGTTCACATCAAACTGGAAATTCTGCATCGTGGTGGCCTGCCCTGATCGCGCCTTCACGCCACTCGTGTCGCTGGGGTTCACCGACCGCGAGTTGTTCACGTCGCCGACCAGGAATCCCATCGTACGGGAAAAATTGAGACCAGTCGCGTTGACGTCGTTCACCGAGATCGTGGCGCGCCGATTATTGGGTACGTTTGTGAGCGTGACAATAACCTCATTGCCGGCGAATCCAACTGCAGTCGAGCCAACATCAACCAGTGCTGCATCTTTCGCGCTCGCGCCACCGACCGAAGTCACCGGCCCGCTGAACTGAAAAACGATAATGTGCCCAGCGCCGATGGTGCGCGGCTCGACTGTAACTGCACCGCTGATAGCGATGCCAGGATCAATAGCAAGATCCTGCGGACCCGCGACGCCGTGGGTCTTCCGCGATTGCACTTTCAGCAATGTGACTGCGCCGCCGCTGAAGGTCGCGGTAACGGTTGTTGCAGCCGCCATCGTGATGGCGCAGGTGCCCGTACCTGGACATGCAGCGCCACTCCAACCGACAAACGTCGAACCCGCAGTCGGCGTCGCGGTGAGTGTAATTACTGTACCCGCCGACAATGACGCCACGCAGGTACCGCCGCAATTGATGCCGGGAATATCTGAAGTGACCGTGCCTGCGCCAACTTTGTTCACGGTCAGATTCACCAATGCCGCGCCGACCGTATTTTTCAGCTTCAGGACAAAGGAAGTGCCGACAGTATTGCCGCGATCCACATCGGTCATCGCATTGTATCCAGCAACCAGCAGTGACCCGTCGCTATCGAGCGAAAGCGATCTCACAAACTCATTCATACTCGTCAAGGAGAAGTCCTTGACGCCGCCATTGCCGAATGTCGTGTCCAATGAACCGTCACGCATATAGCGAACTAGGAAAACATCCCGGCCAAATCCAGTGCCGTTACGATGACCAGCCACGACGATTTTGCCGTCCGCCAGGACCTGCATATCCTGCACATGATTGTTGCTGGAAAGCGGCGCGCCTATTACAGTTTCCACCACACCGTTGACACCAAATGAGGTATCGACCGAGCCGTCGGCATTGAGCCGTGCCAGCAGTACCTCGTAAAATGTAGTTGACGTCGGTTGTACAGTGCGCGAAAGAATGAGCAGCTTGCCATCGCTCTGGAAGCGTGTCAGCCGAACGTTGTCTTCGCGGCTGGTGGCGGTGACATTGACGCGCCCGGCCGTGCCCCATGTGGTGTCCTGGGCACCGTTGGCTGTTAGCCGGTAAATCGCGGTATCACGTGCGGCACCGACGCCAAAGGGATACGAAAACAAAATCTTCCCGTCCGCGGCAATACTGAGATGGGTAAATCCTTGGCCGATTTGCACAGAATCAAGGAGAAATATATCGCTGCGCCCATTAGTACCGAAGCTGAGGTCGGGTGCGCCGTCGGCGGTGAGACGTACAAACGCCAAATGGTTAAGAGCCGGGAATGACGATGCCACCAAACCGCCCACCAGGATTCTGCCATCCGCATACAGGCTAACGCGTGCGCCAAAGTCAGACAGTGTGGTGATGCCTGCCGTGCCGAAGGTAGTGTCAATCGCGCCGCTGGCCAGCAACCGATAGACAATTGCGTCATTGCCGTTGCTCGGCGTGTTGTAGTCGATCGAGACGATGATTTTGCCACTTGGCAACACAAACAGGCGACCTTCATTCACACCGCTGAAACCGCTGGCAACCGGCATTGGTAAACGCACATAGCCGGCCGTTCCCCAACTTGAATCCATCGTGCCGTCGATATTGAGGCGCGTCAGGACAGGCACGGAAAATCCGTCGTCTATCGCACTGCGCCCGACGCTGAGTACCAGTGTCTTGCCGTCGGACTGTTTGCCAACGTATTCTCCCTGTTCGGTTCCATACGGGCCCGAAGAGATGTAGGCACGTCCGCCATCGCCGAAACCAGGAACGAGGCTGCCGTCGACAAGCGGATCTTCGCCGACACCATTCAACAAAAAATTCAGTTGGCCCGCGATCGTGAACACCGAATCGGTCGTGATATTGACGTTTCCGTGGTCGGGACCAACTACTGTCGGCGTGTACGTAAAGCTGACTAGACAGCTTGCGCCTGAGGCGAGCGTTGCACCACAGGTGCCACCAAGTACATAACGTGGATTATCGACGGTGATCGAACTGATGTTGAGAAGCGCGCCGCCAAAGTTGGTGAGCGTGTAGCTCAGTGTGCGAGAAGTGCCGACGGCCTGATTGCCAAATGCCAATTCGCGAAAATTGTTGCCCATGACAGTCCAACCCGCGTAGGCGGGAACGGCGCCGGGTGTCAGGCTTATGCGCGCGAAGGGTGACGCAGGCGAAAAACCGGCTCCCCACAATTTGACCGAGAATCCGGACACCGGTCCGATCGCCGTCAGGGTTCCGGCAGTCTCGCCCTGGATGGGAGGAGTCGGCGCGAACGCCACATTGACAACGCACGTTGCTGCCGGCGGGAGCGGAGTGCCGCAGGTGTGGCTTTGCACGACGAATGTGGTGTTGTCGCTGCCGAAGCCGAGAATGGTCGCCGGCGTCGCACCGGCGTTGGTAATGGTCACCGATTTACTTGCACTGGTCGTGCCGAACAATTGCGGCGGGAATACCAGATTCAGAAAATTGTTCGGTGCCTCCGTGATCGTTTGCGTGAGCGGCACGGTGGGCGGTGCGGCAGCATCGTTGGTATAAAAGCCGTTCTCGAGCGTGAGTGAAATCAACGCGCTTTCATCGGCTGCAAATCCGAAAGCGCGAATATCGCTGCCTTGCAGACCCGTAGCGTAAGACGTGAACGACGTACCGCCGTTGGTGGATACATACAGCGCCGGATTGCCAATTTGGGCGGAGACGCCCGCGTAGATATCCCCGCTGGCCGTGACACGCACTTGTGAGCCGCGCTGACCAGGGAGAATGTTTACCCAGGATCCCGGTGTGCCACCAGTGGTACTTTTCTGTATGCCGGAACTCGGCAGGAGTGTTCCGTCAGAATTGACGTGATAGGTGGTCAGATAAACTTCATTCGAGTTGCCAAGGCGCACGCGCACGCTACCGACGGGCAAAGTTGAGCCCGCACCATCAACTGTGGTGTACATCTGCGTCCAGATTGCGCCGGCATTGATAGATTTGTACGCGCCAGCGTCGGTTGCTGCCCAGATGATCGCCGGATTGTTGCCATCGACGGTGACGTGGTTCACTGACATCGCTAGCGACGATGAAAGGCCGCTGCTCGATAGTGTCCAGTTCGTCCCGCCATCGGTACTCTTGTAAACGCCACCCGCGTTACCTAAACCCAGATAGAGGATTTGGGAATTGGTGTGATCGATGGCGAGGCGGCTTACCTGCCCAATCATGTTCGGCAGACCGACATTGATCGGCGCGAACGACGTGCCACCGTTGGTGCTCTTGAAAATGCCACGATTGTTGGTGACAACATAAAGCGTGGTTGGAGACAGACGATCCTGATAAACCACACCGTCTGTCGTGGCGCCGGTAATACCGCTCTCGATCGATGTAAATGTCGCGTTGCTGTTGTAGTCGCCGTAGATGTAGTTGATCCGGAGCGGAAAGTGCAGCGCGATATACGCAATACTGGGGTTGTCACGGTCGTGGGTAACGGCGTTGATACGTCCACCCGACATTTTGCCGACACCAGAAAGTGTCGTGCCGTTATCGATGGTCTTGACGATACCGTTGAGTGTGGCAAGGTAATAGGTGCCAGCAGCGGTTACTAGAGGGGTGATTCCACGCGTATAGGTGGCACTGCCATCGCTTGCGGTGGTGCCCCATGCAGTCCAGTTCAGTCCACCGTCGATGGTTTTGTACGCACCAGCTTTGTCGAGGCCGATGTAGAGAATCTGTAGGGATTCGCGATTGATGCCACCAAGAGCCGCAAAATTTGCCGGAAGGCCGTTG
>JANYFH010000070.1 GCA_025362705.1 Betaproteobacteria bacterium | reverse complement strand
CTCGTGATTAGTCGGCCGAATGTCGAAAAGCTGGTGCAAACGGTAGCTCTTGATGCGGGCACCAAGTCCAAGGCTGAATACGAGAGGGTCGTCGATAGCACGACCAATTTGCTCAAGATTGCGGGCAGTGGCAAAGACCTGTACACGCTGACATTTCGGGATGTTCAGCCTGAGCGGGCCAGGCGGGCCGTGCAGAGTTTCGCATCGATGTTTATCGAATCCGGGCAGAGCGGCAAAAGTAATGATACAGATGCTGCAAAAAAATTCGTTGACGAGCAAATTGCGATCTACGAAAAAAAATTACAAGAAGCCGAAAATCGTTTGAAGGAATTTAAACTTCGCAATTTAGGTATGACGCCTGGTGAGGGTGCCGGTTTTTTTGCCAGGATGTCGGAAACCAGTACGCAATTAAATCAGGCGCAATTGCTATTGCGTGAGGCTGAAAACTCGCGCGACGCCTACAGGCGCGGTTTGGCGAGCGAAGAGACCAGCGCAGCATCCGGCGCGGCAGTAGCGGGCCCAACGAACACCGAGATTGATACAAGACTCGATTCATTGAAGCGCAGTCTTGACGTCATGCTTCTGAAATACACCGAGAGCCATCCTGATGTAATTGGTACGCAGCGGGCGATCAAGGAACTGGAGGAGCAAAAACGGCAGTTAGCTATTGCCCGCAAGAACGACCGTACAACACCGGTTCAGACGATCGCCAGCGGGCCCCTCGCGTCCGAACAATTGAAGGTGTCACTCGCGCAGTCGGAGGCTGCCGTCGCATCTTTGCGCGCCCGTGTCAGTGAATATTCTGCCCGGTATAACGAACTTAAAGGTTCAGCCACCCGTATGCCGCAACTGGAGGCAGAGTTTGTCCAGCTCAACCGCGATTACGATGTCAATAAGAAGAATTACGAAAATCTTATTTCGCGGCGTGAATCGGTGAGCATGTCGGGGGATATGCAATCTGTTTCCGGCGTGGCAGATTTTCGTCTTGTTGATCCGCCGAGAGTTTCACCAAATCCGGTTGCACCGAATCGCCGCCTGCTTTTCCCGCTTACGCTTTTACTGGCGTTAGCAGCAGGATTTGCGATCACATTTGCTGCAAGGGAAATCCGTCCTGCGTTTTATGACGGGAGAGCACTGGGTGAAGTTACGGGACTGCCTGTTGTCGGTACCATTTCGGCGGTGATCAGTGAATCGAAAAAGCGCGAAAACACGCGTAGCGTAGTTCGATTCCTTGGCGGAGTTGGCGCGTTGCTTGGCGCATATGTCGCCGGATTTCTAGCCTTGACATTGTTGGCCTCGCGAAGTGTGTAGGAACCGTCAATGAGTGTGATTGAAAAAGCGGCAAAGCGCCTGGAAGAATTGCGCCGCGCTGGCATTGAAGTGCCGTCAGAAACAGAACAAAGCGCGGCGAGCAGTCGTTTCCAAAGTACAGCAGATGCAGCGCTGGCGACCTCTCGAGCCTTGCCGAGCCCCAGCGCGAATGGTGCATCGGTAATTTCGAAAGTACCGAGTTCCGCGGCGACTTTTTTTGGACTGGATCTGGCGAAACTGGCAAAGGACGGCTTTGTGACACCAGACATACCCCGGTCGCGCATCGCCGATGAATTTCGCATAGTCAAGCGACCGCTCATTGCCAATGCTTCTGGCAAACGCGCCCAACCGCTCAAGAACGCCAATTTGATTATGGTGACCAGTGCCGTGCCAGGAGAGGGTAAGACCTTTTCTGCAGTCAACTTGGCGATGAGTATCGCCACCGAATTGGATCAGACAGTTTTGCTCGTTGACGCTGACGTCGCGCGTCCATCGCTGCCGCGCGTACTTGGAACACCTTCCGCCGGTAAAGGCCTGCTTGACGCACTACAGAGCAAATCGTTTGACCTTGGACGGGCGTTGATTCGGACCAATGTTGAAAAACTGACCGTTCTCCCGAGTGGTACTCCACATGCGAATGCAACGGAATTGTTGGCGAGCGATGCGATGGTGAAATTGCTGGATGAAATGGCAAACCGTTATTCGGATCGAATCATCATTTTTGATTCTCCCCCCTTGCTTGTTACGACGGAAGCGCGAGTTCTGGCCACGCTGATGGGGCAAATTTTGTTTGTTGTGCGTGCTGAATCGACTCTTCAAAGCGATGTAAAACGCGCATTGGGTACGATTGAGGCATGTCCCGTCAAGCTCGTATTGTTCAATCAGGCACGCACCGTCGCACAAGGTGCGTACGGATATGGCTACGGTTATCACTAGCGTTTCGATGGAATCATTTTCGATATTCTTCCTCGAGGTTGGAGTGAAATTGCGCCGATCCGAATGGGATGACAGTGGCGAAAGTGTCGCCGGTGTGTTTGTTGCGGTGCGGATAATAATGTGCGCGATTGTGACAATGTGCGCGGCATTTTTGCCCGGGCGCGGGAATGCCCAACCGTTGCCAGCTGAACCGACCGCCGTCACCGTTGCACCCGCATGGCGCTTTACGCCGGAAATAAATGTGACGGAGAGTTCTACTGACAATGCCGCGCTCGTTCCAGCCGTAAACGCGCAGAAAAGCTGGGTGACAGAGTCTGCCCCTGGCATTCGAATTGAGCATACCGGGGTTCGGTCAAAGGTCTTCTTGGACTTCCGCTTGAGGGATTTTCACTATAGTGGCAACGCGCAGCTCAACAACAGCCAGCGCCTGCTGAACTCAAACGCTTCGGTCGAGGCGATCGACAATTGGCTCTTTGTTGACGCGAGTGCCAATATCACGCAACAAAATCGATCAGCCTTTAGTATTGGAGCCGCACCTAATACAGGCGGACCTAATGGCAACCGGGTTGAAACGACTACCAACCAAATTTCCCCGAACATACGTGGCCGATTTGGTGATGTTGCTATTTATCAGCTACGTGTCGCTGGCACCGATATTCGCACTGACGATGCTGTGTTGCCGAACACGAAGGGTTCCCAATGGACAGGATTCATCAAGAACGAACATGCTGTTTCCGGGTTTGGATGGTCGGTTGTTGGTGATGCACTGGCCTTCCGTAATTTGACCGTTGGGAAGTCTCAGGACTCACGCGTTCGGGGTGCGATATCCTATGAAATCAGTTCGCAGTTTCACATATCGGCTATTACCGGACGGGAGGTCACCAACTACGCGGGCTCAAAAAATGACGGCTCAAATACTTCCGGTATTGGTTTGGAGTGGTCACCCGGTGAGCGCACCCAGTTTGCGGCCGTAAAAGAAAAGCGCTTTTTTGGCGATAGTCACAGTGTCAATTTCAACCATCGCACAGCGTTGACCGCGTGGAAAATCACCAGCACTCGAGATGTCAGCGCATTGTCCAGTCAGCTAGCTGCAAGTGGGCCAGGCTCAACGGCAGGTCTGTTGTCTGACTTACTGGTTTCTGCGATTCCGGATCCGGCTGCGCGCGACGCGGCCGTTCGCCAGCGCTTGGAAA
>JANYFH010000063.1 GCA_025362705.1 Betaproteobacteria bacterium | reverse complement strand
ATGAAATTGGATTGGAGCTGCTGATTATCAATGGGGCACTTACATTTATCGGTTTGTGGATAAGCTCAAGCGCCAGCAGAGCGCACACCGTGCACGTGCAATGAACGCGTACTTACGATGCGCACCCTGCGAAAACACTACTTACTGAATCTTCACCCAGATCGGCACAAACTTGTTATCTGAGCGATGAATCACGCTGACATTTGCGCGTGACACCCACGGAATCACCTGGCGATGCAGCGGGATGACGAGCACCTCGTTCTTCACCATTTCCACCGCCTGATTAATCAGCGCCTGGCGCTTGGCCGTATCCATTTCCACCTCGGCTTTGTCGATCAGGTCATCCAGTGCCGCATTTTTGAAATTGCCATAGTTGGTGTCACCGGCGCCCTTGTCGTTCAGACTGTGAAATAGTGGTTTTAACGTAAACATGGCATCACGATTATTGTCGCCCCAGCCCTGCATGCACGCGCTGAATTCTTTTTTGGGCGTGCGCTGGAAATACTGTGCTTTCGGCATCGTTTCGACTTTGGTGTTTACGCCGATGCGCGCCCACATGCTCGCCAGCGCGACACATATTTTTTCGTCGTTCACGTAGCGATCATTCGGGCAGTGCAGCGTGAATCCAAAGCCGTTCGGGTAGCCCGCATCGGCCAATAATTTTTTCGCCGCATCGGGGTCAAACGGGAAACGCTTGTCCATCGCCGCAGGAACGCCTTCGCCAATCGGGCTTGGTGTCGCGAGCCCAGTCGGTGTTGCGAGTCCGCGCATGATTGAGGTTTTAATCGCATTCACATCGATGGCCTGATAAAGCGCCATGCGAACGCGTTTGTCCTTGAATGGATTTTTGCCTTTCACGTCCGAGAACAACAACTCGTCGCGTGCCTGATCAAACGTGATCGAGATGACGCGAGTTTCGTCGCCTTCCCAGACTTTCAGATTTTTGTCTTCCTTTAATTTGGCGATGTCCTGCACGGCAGGATCCAGTACAAAATCGATCTCGCCGGACTGCAGCGCTGCCATGCGCGTGGCTGCGTTGGCGATGGGGCGGTATTCGATTAAATCAACATTGCCTTCAAAGCGTCCATCCTTGATGCCCCACCAGTCGGGGTTTTTTTCAAGCACTGTTTTGATTCCCGGCTCATACGAAACCAGCTTGAACGGGCCTGTTCCCATCGCGTTACGCGAGGCGTAGGTTACTTCCTTGGTGCTGAAATCCTGTGGGGCGACAGCATTGTTTTTTTCCGCCCACTTTTTGCTCATGATCGGAACTTCGCCGAGATAGATGTGCCCGACGGGATTCGGTGTAGCCGTGGTGAATTCAACGGTGTAATCGTCGATCTTTTTCGGCACGCCCGCAGGAATCGCATAAGTTTTGTACTGGTTTGATTTGGCTGCGCGTTCAAACGAGAACACCACGTCATCTGCTGTAAATGGCGTGCCATCCTGAAATTTCACACCTTTGCGCAACGTCACGACGCGCCTGGTTGGGCTCACCACTTTCTGGCTCGTTGCGAGCCAGGGTGTTGCGAACATATCCTTGCCGGGCTGAAACAGCCGTTCATAAATCATCTGGTTAATCGACTTCGTGAAGCTCTCATCCTGTCCGTGCGGATCTTGTGTAGTCGCATCGCCAGAGGACGCCCAGCGAAAATTCTTTGCATTTGCAGAAAGCGAGAACGCGGACGACAGTGCAACAACACCACACATCAATAAAACGCGGAAATTCATGAAAGCCTCCAGCAGGATTTGGTTTAGTTTCGTTCGCGCATTTAGTCGCATTTGGGCGAGTTAGCAGTGTAACAACTATGCGCGAAAACGTCCGCAGGTTTTGTGGGAGTCCTACACGCTGGATTTTGCTGTCGAAGCATCGGTCGGCGCATGCATTTGCATGTAACTTTTTGGTGCGTCAGCCGTTATTGCGCTGCTGAGAAGTTTTTTGAGGTCTCAATATTATCTGGATTGATGCAACGAACGACTTCCCGCGTGTTCCAACTTGATTGTTTCCGGAGATTCTTTATATGCGCGTTCAGCAGTTTGAGCAGTACGGACGGTTTTTGCTGCTGCTGATGCTTTGCGCATTTTTTGCGCTGCCCAGTTTCGCCACGAGCAAAAACCAGCGCATCGAAAAAGCATCGAAAGGGCCGCTTCCTGAATTCCCGACGCAGCGAAATCATAGCGTCGAGATGGCGCCATTGGCGCCGGGTGCATTTCCGGTGGCGTGCTCAAATCTGGCGCACGACACGGCGCGCATGAGTCAGCTTGGCGGGACGCTCGACGACTATTGGTCAGGTACCAACGGCCATTATGTTGGCGATATCCTGCTTGAACCTGCAAGCACCCTGAAGGCCACTCCGCAGGTGCCCAATAGCAGTCTTTATCCCCAGCGCCGCAATTCGCTCGTCGACTTTGTCACTGTCACTTGCTACCCGACCGATGCGACCAACAATCGCCCCGATTATTTTTTGCCGGATGGACAGCGCCTTCCGCACATGCAACGTGCCGGCCAGAATGCGATCCTCGCCAGCCAGCCCTGCACCGCCATTTTCCCGACACCTGCGGGCTGTGGTCGCTGGCCGCTACTGGTGTTTTCACACGGCTTGGGAGGCAGCCCAGTGGATGGCAAGTCGATTGACTTTCTGGTTCGGCTGGCGAGCTATGGCTACATCGTCTCAGCACCGTTCCATGGTGACGGGCGTTTTTCCAGATTGAAGGTCGAGAATCTCAGCGATCTACAATATATCGTTCTCAACTTTGACCTCATCGTCGAATTGCAGGCAATGCGACCACTGAGCGTGAAGTCGGTGATCGATCTGATGCTCGCACACCCTGATTTCAGCACCTACATTGACGCCGCGCGCATCGGTGGCATCGGCGGCAGCATGGGCGGCGCAACGATGACATGGCTGCTTGGTGCATATCTGACCGACAATTACCCGTTCCTGACCGCAAGACCGACCGTGCAAGACCCGCGCATCAAAGCGGCCGTCGGTTACGTGCCGTACGCGGGACAACGTTTGCTGCCCGCATTTGGTGACGATAACGCGACAGCAAAAAACGTGACCGCGCCGTACCTTTCCATTTCCGGTACGGCCGACACCACTGCGCCGATGTTCATGATGGAACAAGCGGTGAACAATTTTCGCGGTGCGCGCTATCAGGTGGCCTTGAACGGTGTTGAACACACCTATGCGTCAAGTTACGCGCCGGACGTATTTGGCTGGGCAATTCCATTTTTTGCCGCCTATCTGAGCGGCGACAAAGTTGCGCTAGATAAATTGTCCCGGCAAAAAAATGTCGGTGGTGGTCTCGATGATTTTCTGCGCATCGACTACACGCCTCCGACGGCGCTAGGCAGCAATGAAGTGCTGGTGGACGAGTTCCACAACGACAGCATCAAGCGTTACTTCATCACGGCAAGTAGCGCCGACAAGGATTTGCTTGACCGTGGCGGCGCAGGTCCGGGCTGGGCACGAACGGGTTACCAGTTCAAGGCTTTCACGATCCCGGGCATAACGGAACTGCGCCCGGTGCCGCAGGCACCGGTGTGCCGCTTGTATGCGAGCGGTCTCAACACACATTTCTATTCGGCCGATGTCCGCGAGTGCCAGTTGCTCCGCCGCAGTGTGGGCTGGGCTGATGAAGGTATCGCGTTCTGGATAAATCAGGCGCTGCAACCAAGTTGCGCGCCGGGTACGCTGGCTGTGACGCGGCTATCCGATTCGCGCTTGCGCGAGTTCACATCGAGTCGTCGCTACACGACCAGTGTTTCCGAGGTCGAAGCGATGAAAGCCAACGGCTGGACTGAAGAAGGTGTGGTGATGTGCGCACCGTTGTAACAGGATGCGGTTATTCGCCTTTAAGTAGCGCGTTTCCTCGCGCAAGTACATCAGCGTCAACTGGTACCGTCGGCAGAAGTTTCGCGCTCGCTGCCCGACGCCGACTCATCACCCACAATAGAATTGCTCCGCCGATCAGCAGGGCAAACGGCCCAAACCAAAGCAGATAGTTCTTGCCATCGACGACCGGACGATAGAGCACGAAGTCGCCATAGCGTGCACGCAGGTGCTCTTTGATTTCCTCGTTCGATTTATTCTGGTCGGCGAGCAAACGGATTTCGCGTCGTAAGTCGCCAGCCAATCCCGCTGGAGATTCAGCCAGAGTCTGATTCTGGCAAACCAGACAACGCAATTCGGTTTCAAGTTTCTTCAGACGCAATTCCATTTCGAGCGGCATTGGCGGCATCTCGGGTGTGGGCGTTTGCGCGTGGGCGACGAAGGCAGCACAGCAGCATAAAAACATAAAACACAAGAACTGGCGCGCGCTCCAGGGCATAAATGCTCCAAAGATCGCATCAGTTGCAGAGTTTGCCAATTTTTCCCCTGTGATATCAATCATGATTTCTTCAACTCACGAATAACCGGCAATATTTTTTCTCTCAGCACGTTCGCGTCGATGGGTCCGGTGTACTTGAAGCGGATCGTGCCAGCCGCATCGATGATGTAAGTTTCTGGTGCCCCGTAGACACCGAAATCGATCGCAGTGCGGCCATCAAGATCGCTCACTGAAATTTTATAGGGGTTACCAAATTTGGCGAGCCACGCCCTAGCGTCTTCGGGTTTGTCCTTCCAGTTAAGCCCGATAATCGGCAGTAGTTGTTCCTTGGCCAACTCATTGAGGAACGGATGTTCATACCGGCACGAAACGCACCACGACCCCCAGACATTGAGCAGCCATACCTGACCCTTCAGATCGGCATTGCCCAGTTTTTTTTCGGGCGCATGCAATTGCGCGAGCTCAAAGTTGGGTGTGGGTTTATTGAGCAGCGCTGAGGGAATTTCGCGCGGGTTAAGTGATAACCCTGTGTACAGAAACCAGAGAAGGCCGAAAAAAATGGATAACGGCAGGAAGTAACGCCAAGTGCGCAACATGTGCATATTCCTTAAGACTTTATCGCGCCGTTTGCGGTTCGGCCGACGGCGGTACCACTTTGCCCTTACGTGCTTCCGGCGATGCGGGCGGCAACACTTCCGGCTCGCGCACTTTCACTTTGATGCGGTAGCGGCGATCAAGAAGCGCCAGCACGCCGCCAAGTGCCATTAAAATGCAGCCGCCCCAGATCCAGTTGATGAACGGCTTCACATAAATGCGCACGCCCCACGCACCGTCGGCTGAGCCTTCGACTGGCTCGCCAAGTGCAACATAAATATCACGGATGATTCCGGCATTGATTGCTGCTTCGGTCATGGTTTGGCCCGATGCAAAATATTTGCGTTTTTCCGGAATGAGCGTGGTCACGACGGTGCCGTTTCTGCTCACTTCAAAGTAGCCTTCGATGGCGGAATAGTTGGGGCCAGGCGCTTCGCCCATTTTTATGAACTTGAATTCATAGCCGCCCTCGGACACGGTTTGTCCCGGAGCCATGCGCACATCGCGTTCGATCTCGAAACCCTTCACCATCGTCACGCCGATGACAAACACAGCGATACCGACGTGCGCCAGATGCATACCGTAATAGCTGGAGCGATTGGCAGCAATTTTTTCGATGAAACTCTTGCCCGGTGTCGCCTGAAACCTGATCACCAGGGCAGTAACGCACGAGGCGATGATCCAAGTTGCGAGTAACAAACCCAATGCGATCATCGGCGTCCATTTACCCATGATGAAGGGAATGACGATCCCCGATACAACCGAGATGCCGAATGCCCATTTCAAACGCGACACCAGATCAGGCAACGTCGAATTGCGCCAGCGTGAGATTGGTCCGACTGCCATCAGAAACAATGCCGGTGCCATCAACGGATAAAAAACGGAGTCGAAATACGGAGGCCCCACGGAGATTTTGCCTAGCTTCAATGCGTCCAGAAACAGCGGGTACAAGGTGCCCAATACCACTGCCGCCATCGCGACGACCAGCAACACGTTGTTGGCGAGTAGAAGCGATTCGCGGGAAGTCGGCGAAAAATCACGCGGTGCTTTGCCCAGGCCCAGCGTCGGCGCGCGCCACGCGTAGAGTGCGAGTGAGCCGCCGATGACGATTGAGAGGAAAGCGAGAATAAACACACCGCGCTTTGGATCTGTCGCGAAAGCATGCACGGACGTGAGTACGCCAGAACGGACGAGGAATGTACCGAGCAGCGACAGCGAGAAGGCGATCATCGCGAGCAGCACCGTCCAACTTTTGAACACGCCGCGTTTTTCGGTCACTGCCAGCGAGTGGATCAGTGCCGTACCCACCAGCCACGGCATGAAGGAGGCGTTTTCCACTGGATCCCAAAACCACCAGCCGCCCCAGCCCAATTCGTAATACGCCCAGGCCGAGCCGAGTGCTATGCCGAATGTCAGAAAACACCAGGCGGCGGTTGTCCACGGACGCGACCAGCGTGCCCATGTAGCATCCAGTTTGCCGCCGATCAGCGCTGCCACTGAAAACGCAAATGCCACGGAGAAACCGACGTAGCCCATATAGAGCATCGGCGGGTGATAAATCATGCCGGGATCTTGCAACAGTGGATTCAAATCGCGCCCTTCAACGGCGGCGGGGATCAGACGATCAAACGGGTTCGACGTGAGCAGCATGAAAAGCAAAAAGCCGATCATGATGAGCCCCATCACTGCCAGCACGCGAGCCAGAACCACGAGCGGCAAATTGCGGCTGAAAATCGACACCGCAAATGTCCAACCCGCCAGCATCAGCACCCACAGTAGCAACGAGCCCTCGTGCGATCCCCACGATGCAGTGACGCGGTAGTACACGGGCAATTTTGTGTTGGAATTTGCGGCGACGTTTTGTACAGAAAAATCACTGCTGATAAACGAATAGACGAGACAGGCAAAGGCAAAAACAATGAACACAAACTGGCCTTGCGCCAGAGGTCGTGCGAGCGAAAGCAGGCGTTGGTCGTCTCGATACGCACCGACCAGCGGCAGGGTGCCCAGCGTAATAGCAAGACAGAGCGCGAGGATGAGTGAGAAATGACCTAGTTCTGGAACCATGATGAATACCCCAGTGCTTGAATCAGTTTGATTTCGGTGCTTGCGTAGTGACTGCTTTTTGCCCCGCAAACATCGCGCCGTCGATCGGTTTACCAGCTGCCTTCAGCGCTGCGGCAGCTTCCGGCGGCATGTAATTCTCATCGTGCTTGGCCAGCACTTCGGCGGCACGGAAGACGCCGTCTGAGCCGATCTTGCCCTGCGCGACCACGCCTTTTCCTTCCTTGAATAAATCAGGAAGGATGCCGGTGTACGTCACCGGAATGGTTTTGGCGGTGTCGGTCACCTCGAATGTCACGGTGAGCCCGTCGGTTTGGCGCTTCACACTGCCGGCTGTCACCAGGCCGCCGATACGGAAAGTGCGATCCATTGGCGCTTTCTTCTCGAAAACCTGCGATGGTGTGAAGAAAAATACCATGTTGGAGTTGAATGCACGCAATACGAGCGTCATTGCAACGCCAATCACACAGAGGCCAAGTGCTATCCACATGAATCGTCTATGCCTTGCTTTCATCGCGCGCCACCTTTCGATTTTTCAGCCAGCATTTCTGCCATGGCTTCCGCTTGCGCATGTTTTACACGCGCACGTAACAAAATAATTTCAACAATGATCGCGATGGCGAATGCACCGTAGGAGCCCCAAACGTAAAACCCGCGTCCACCCATTGAAAAAAATTCTGCCCAGTTCATGATGCAGCCACGCCTTTCGTCGTCGCAAACTCCGCGGTGACCCACGCCGCGTTGCGTCCGTGTTCCCGCTCAAGAATGATGGCACGAACACGCACCAGCGAAATCGCAATGGCGTACAGCCAGCATGCAATGCCTATCGACAACATCGGTGTGAGCATGACGCTTGCCATCTTTGGTGCTGCCGTCACCGTCACCGATGCGCCCTGGTGAAGGGTGTTCCACCACGTCACGGAATAATGAATGATCGGGATGTTCACCGAGCCCACAATGACGAGCAGCGCGCCGGCTTTGTCAGCGCGCTTTTTGTCCTCAATCGCATTAACTAGCGCCATGTAGCCGATGTACAGAAACAATAAAATCAACGTCGAGGTCACTCGTGCATCCCATACCCAGTAGGTGCCCCATGTCGGCTTGCCCCACATGGAGCCGGTCCAAAGCGCCAGGCCAGTGAAAATCGCGCCGGTCGGCGCCAGCGCTTCCATCATCATCGCGGAGAGCCGTGTGTTAAACGTGAGCGCCAGCACGCCATAAATCGCCATCACCACATAAATGAACATCCCGATCGATGCGGCAGGTACGTGGATGAAAAGGATGCGGTACACCTCACCTTGCTGGTAATCGGTTGGCGCAGCGAACGGACCCAGGTAAACGCCGATGATGCCGAAAATAGTGGCTAACCCGGCGAACCACGGGATCAGCTTGCCGGCGAGCGGGTAAAAAGCAGCGGGGGACGCGTATTTGTATAGACTCAAATTAGCCTCAGAACGTCAATCCAGCGAAATCTTGACTGCAGCGGCTGCGGCAAATGGCACAACCAATCCACCCAGCAACAGAATCGCCCCGAGCAGCGACAAATTCGCCGAAAAATCGAGTGCCACCATCGCCTGTTCAACCGCGCCGGCACCAAAGATTAGAACCGGTATGTACAGCGGCAACACCAGCAACGCCAGCAGGATTGATCCACCGCGAACACCGAGTGTCAATGCGGCACCGATTGCGCCTATCATCGACAACACCGGCGTTCCCAGCATCAGACTTGCGAACAACACGACAAGTTCGCGCGATTCGAGCCCGAATTGCAAGCCGAGCAATGGAGACAGTAGCGCTAGCGGCAGTCCTGCCATCAACCAATGCGCTACTATTTTACCAAGGACAATCACAGGCAACGGATAGACCGACAACGCCAGTTGTTCGAGCGTCCCATCGGCGTAATCGTTTGCAAATAGCCGTGGCAGGGTAAGCAACACGGACAGGAGCGCAGCCACCCAAACCACGCCGGGCGCGATGCGTTTTAACAGTGCAGACTCCGGACCAATCGCCAGAGGAAATAAGCTCGCCACCACGATAAAAAACGCCAGCGCTTGAATGACTTCGCCTTTCGAACGCGCTGCAAGTTTGACGTCGCGGGCCAGCGCCACCAGAAAGCCGCGCTCGGGTGCATTGTCTGGCGTTTCGCCTGAATTTTGCACGTCGATGGCAATCTTCATCGCGCTGATTTTTCGAATGAATCAGTCAGCGAATCGAGGTTCATTTCGATTGCGGGCGAGGCCAGATCGAGTACAAGATGCGTGGCAATGCAAGCAATGCCGCCGCTTTCAAGGTGATCCCGCATGATGCTGGAAAATAGCGCGACCCCGTTGGCATCGAGCGCATTAGTGGGCTCATCGAGCAGCCACAATGGTTTATGCGTTTTATGCGTCAGTGCCAATGACAATCGTGCCAGTCCCACGCGCCGTTTCTGTCCCTGCGAGAGACGCCGCGATAGTACATGGCGGCGATCAGCCAAGCCAACTTTTTCGAGTGCTGCAAGTTGTGCGGCATGATCAGCTGTAATGCCATCAATTGACAGCGCGTCGAGAAGATTTTCTTCTGCGGTGAAATCATCTTTGAGTGCGTTGGTGTGGCCGAGATAAAGTGCTGCGTTGCGCCATGTCGCCGACAGCGCTTTCAATTTCTTGCCGTTCCAAACCACAGCGCCAGCGTCGGGCAACGTGAGTCCCGCCAGAATACGCAGCAGACTGGTCTTGCCAGTCCCGTTCGCGCCGCGCAGGATCAATGCTTGCCCCGATTCAATGTCGACTGACAAACCATTGAGGATCGAACGCGCGCCGCGCTCAAGTCGCAAATCTCGGGCAGCCAGGTTGTGCATAGCGTTCGTCGTTGAAGCCGGGACGCCCGTGACGGCCATCAGGGCGCGACTTTCCCTATCGTCACAGTGATCCCCGACGCGCCGGGTTTTACGACGCCGGTAATTCCGGAAAGGTCGCCCGACTGCAATTGCGCGTTTCCGGATTTTGAAATACGTGCTTCGATCACCACTTCCGCGAACGAGGACAGGGACAGCCCCGGCGCCATCGCCATCGCATCACTAAGCTCGAACGTGAACGGAAACGCGCCGGGTTTTGGTGCCGGTACACGTAAAACAGCCAGCGGCATACGCGGCCCTTCCTTGGCGCGTGCGAACACGAATAGCGTGTCACCAGGAGCCACTTTGGCGGCGACATCCGGGGCGACGACAACTTTGCCGGTTACGGTGGCGCCTGTTTTTGCGGCGTTCCCAGCAGCGGCCTGCATGGCCGGGGCGGCTGGAGGTGAGGCCGATGGCGGCGCTGTCGCCACAGGTGCTCCTGGGTTGCCGTCTGGTTTGCTCGCCTTTACTTCTGCAATGATGGATTCCACTTCGCGATAATCCGCAGAGTCTTTCGGTACCAGTGTTTTTAGCTTCTCCCAATGCACGAGCGACGCGGCGCGATTGCCCATTCGCAGTTCCGCGGTACCCGCGAGAGCAAGCGCTTTCATGCCATTCGGGTCGATTTTCAATGACTGCTTGATGAGTGCATACGGCTTACCCTCAAATCGGCCTTGCTGCGCCATCACGGATGCATCAGCATAATCTGCCAGCAGTTGGGGATCGTTAGGCGTGAGGGTCACCGCCCGCTCGAACGCCGCTGTGGCCTCAGTGAAACGCCCCAGCGCATTTTGCGATCTTGCCAGCAGAATCCAGCCACGCGGATCGCCCGGATTTTGTTGCATCTTTTGCGCCAGCGTATCGACCATCGCGAGAATCTGTTTGTCCGACATCGGCGGTTCTGCACCGTTTGGCGCGCCCGCTTGCTCTGTTGGCATACCGCTCGGTGCCGTGGCCTGACCCCGCGCCACGCCAGTCATCTCGATTACTTGCGGCGCACCGATCTTGTTGTAAAGCAAAAATGCGCCCAATGGCATGGCAACGGCAAAAACTACAACCAGCCACCAGGGCCGCGCGCGCGGCGCCACGATATGGACCGAAAGCGGCGGTTGCACGGGAACCTCATCGACAACCCGCGTCGAGAGTTCACCAAGCGCTGCATCGTGCTCCGCATCGTTGATCGCGCCGCGAGCCAGCTCTTCATCGAGTTCGCGGCGCTGCGATTTATAAATCGCAACGTTACTACCCGCATCCGAAACCGGTTCGGCGTGCGCGTGCGTGCGCATCAGCGGCACTACCACGAACGCCAACGCGCCAAGCAACATGAGTACCGCAACGATATAGAAAATAAGCACGGTCGAGTCAACCAGTCAGGAAATGGGAGGGGTGCGTACGCACCAAAAATCACTCGCGATTATAGCTTGCATGTTTATGCTTGTTCGCAATCGGACATGCTGAAAACGTCATCTCTTGATCTATCGCAAAGCGTTCAAATCAAGTCTTCGGTCACGACCTGCAATTGGCGCTCAAGGGTGGTTGTCGCGCGCATCGTTCGCGTGGAATGAAACTGAAATCAAGGCGCCACAGGCAAGCCATATTCAAAAAGGTAACGGTGTTTGCCGTCATTGATGATGATCTCCATGCTGCCAGATAAGCCCGCGAGTTCGCCGGTGCCTGAATCTGGCACGACACTTAGCGTGAGCTGTTTTGCACCGCGGTTCATGGTGCCGCTGTGTTGCAATACAAAGCTGCCACTGCGGCCATCCAGCCTGCCAACGACCAGTTCCATCGCAACATATCCCGCGGAGCCGTCGACCTGCGTGCGCATGGCAAGCATTTGGCCTTTGCCGGTAGCGTCGAGCGAGCCGTGATATTTCTTGTCGAGCAACATGCGGCCAATTGTTTCGCCCGCTGCCGTGGTTTCAGCAGGTTGCGGCGCCATCTTTACGTCAAATGCACCTGCCGATTGATGTGTCATGGCTTTCCTTGCTGAGGTGGGTGGACGGGCTAAAATTTCGGGCGATGCGGCTGGTGCCGTTGATGCTGCGACACCCATCGTCGCAGTCATCGCCAATATTGTGACCAACGAAGACAACAGGTAAATCATCCGCACTTTCTGCGCGCATGCGCTTTGCCAGACTAATTGCATCATCATGAATTTCTCCGGCATAAATGACGGTAGATCGCCATTCGACGGGTGCTACAGGATAAAAACGCTTGAAACGCAGCGCCAGTTAATGAGCTTACCTACTTGAATTACCCAGAATACTCGATTTATGTCCCTTGCAGCTTTCTCAACTAGATCCTTGACGCAATCGACAATAACATCTCCCGGGAAGTCTTCGCGTTAGCTCCCACACCTCGTGCCCTTGTATTTTCGATCCGTGCGGCAAACGATACTGTTCAACGCATACCGTGTAGCATCCCGCGATTCAGGGGGTTGGACAGCGGCCAAAAACCGGTTAGACTCATTTCCAGCGTTTATCCACAGGCTTCTTCGTGAATACGCTGACAAAGAAGTTGCATAACGCTCGTGGGCGGAATTGGAGTTCGGGACGAAACAGCGTAGCGCTACGTCAAAACGAATTTTAACCGCAGGGTCGGTAAGTTTTCAGGGGCGACTTATCGAATAATTGCCTTAGGGGGCCACAGTCATCATGCGTCATCGCACTATTCTCGAATATCGTGATTACCGATATTTAAAATTGGCCGTGTTCATCGTATTGGCGGTTATTTTTGCCTATGGCTGGTACAAATATCCCCTCGGACACTATGGCGGTACGCCGCTTGGTTACACGCTTGGCACCATTGGCGCGTTGCTGATTTTGTGGTTGATGTGGCTCGGCGTACAGAAGCGCCGCTACCGGACCACCGGTGATATCAAGGGCTGGCTGTCTGCCCACATCTACCTCGGTACCTCGCTCGTTATCATTGCCACACTCCATGCAGCCTTTCAGGTCGGCTGGAATGTCCATACGCTGGCTTATGTATTGATGATGGTGGTGATTGCATCAGGCTTCTACGGCGTATATACGTATCTGCGATTTCCCACGTTGATGACGGAAAATCTTGCGGAGGACACGTTGGAAAGTCTTACGCTCAAGATTGCAGACATTGATCGTGAGGCGCGTCGTCTTGCGCTTGGCATGTCCGACGAAGTTAATCGAGCTGTACTGGCGTCAATTCAGGAAACGCGCATTGGCGGCGGTGTTTATGCCCAATTGCGCGAAAACGTTTCCAATTGTCCTACTACCACTGCCGTCAAGCTGATCAAGTCGCTCGCGGCGAAGGTCAAAGGCGACGAAGCGCGCAAGCATCAGGATCTGTACGGGATGATGTTGCGCAAGCAGCGGCTGGTAGCGCGCGCGCGCACGGATATCCGCTACAAGGCCATCATGGATATTTGGCTGTTTTTCCATGTGCCGTTGTCGGTTGCGCTGCTTGTGGCACTGACGGCGCATATCGTCGCCGTTTTCTTCTATTGGTAGGCCGCGATGAAAACAAAACTGGCAACCATTACACGTAACAAGAAAGGCCAACCGGTCAGCACCGAACAAACGGTCGTTGCGGAAACGCTTCGCATCGGGCGCGGTGCGGATTGCAAATTGCATCTTTCCGATCCACGCATTGCGCTGTTCCATGCCGAGATCATTTGTGGGGTCGATGAAATATCCTACATCGAGGCACGCGGTGGCGCTATCAGCATCGATGGCAGCCTTGAGCGCGCCGCAACGTTAAAGGTTGGTCAGCGCATCCTGATTGGCCCGTTTGAATTGTTTGTTCTGCCGGCGCAAAAGGACGCGAATCTCGCCTTGAGTGTGGAACTCATCGACCCGCTCAAGGACGACGTCGAAGAAGTGAAGAGTCATGTCAAGGCGGGCTTGAAGTCCACCTGGCTATCCAAGCGCACTTTCAGTTGGGCGGCTGCAGCGGCAGTGTTTTTGGTATTTCTCGCCTGGCCGGTGATCAGTGCGTTTGACAGTGGACACGGCAAGCAGATGGCGAAAATGGGGTTGGCGGCAGACGCGTCGTGGGACGTGGGTCCATTGTCGAGCGCGCATGCGAGTTTCGGCAGCAATTGCAGCTCGTGCCACCAGCAGCCCTTTGTGCACGTCACCAACGGGGCCTGTGAAGAGTGTCACAAGAAAATCGGCTGGCATTTTGCACTTGATACCAAAGAAGCCAAGACGCTACACACAGGCGTGTTCGGTGATACCCGTTGCTCAGAATGTCACCGCGATCACAAGGGGCCAATGGGATTGGTACGCTCCGACTCGCCACTCTGTACCGACTGTCATCAGAATCTTAAATCACGGCATCCGCAGACGGGTGTAGCCGACGTTGCTGAATTCACCAAAGATCATCCGCCGTTCAAGGTGTCGATGTTGCTGCCAGGAAAAACCGGTGCTGCTGCAATTGTGCGTATTGCACAGGATGATAAAAAGCGTTTTGTTGAGGCGTCAGGCCTGAAATTTCCACACGACGTTCACCTGAACCCGAAAGGCATACGCGGCCCCAGCGGAAACGCGCAGATGGAATGCAAGAATTGCCATGTGCCGGATGAGACATCAACCCGCTTCAAACCGGTGACGATGGGCGAACACTGCCAGTCCTGCCATTCGCTGGAATTTGAGCCCAAATCCACGACCCGCCAGGTGCCGCACGGCAAAATCGCCGATGTCATCGCAACCGTACAGGAACATTACGCACAAATTGCCCTGACCGATGCGCCGATCGACGTAGTTCTGGAAGACGGCATCAAGCGACCGGGCCAACGCGTTGGTGAAAGCAAGCGTGAAGCGGCACTTGCATGGGCGAACACCAAGGCGGAAAAGATCACGCAGGAGCTCTTCGAGGTTCGCGTCTGTTTTGAGTGTCACGAAATCAAGCGCGGCGACGGTGCAACAGCTGTAGACCCGGCCACGCGGTGGCAGATTGCGCCAATCGCGGTGACGCAGCATTGGCTGCCCAAGGCGCGTTTCCCGCATAGCCGCCACAGCACTTACAAATGCAGTTCCTGCCACGATGTAGCCGGCTCGAAAACGAGTGCAAACATCGCCATTCCAGACATCAAGAATTGCCGTGAATGCCACGGCGGGAATGTGACATCCAAAGATAAGGCCCCGGGCACCTGCGAGACATGCCATGGTTTCCACACGGGCAGCCCGAAATCCGGCGTTCCGGCAATCGTCCCGGGCGGCAATCAACCGAAGCTGTTGCCGAAAGCGGCTGCGGCTAACACTTACCACGCGGCACTATTAACACCAAACAGCACAGGCGGAGCGCCGCAATGATTCGACGGTTGTTAACGTTCAGTGCGGTCGTCACGATCGGGCTGCTGGGATCCTGTGGCGGCGGCAGTGGCGATGTGGGCACCGCAGTATGTACGGGCACCTGCGCGCCGCCGGCTACCGTAAGCGATTTCCTGACGGTGGAAGACGTTCAGCGCGTGATTGCGCAGGCCTCCAGCGAGGCGACGGCGCGTAAAGCGCCAGCGACGATTGCGGTAGTTGATCGCGTTGGCAATGTTCTTGGCGTGTTTCGGATGACGGGTGCCAAAACCACCTTTCGTATCGGTAGCGATCATGTTGTCAGTGGCGGTCTCGAGAACATTGATATTCTTCCCGATACATTCGCTGCACTAACAAAGGCGATCACCGGTGCGTATCTTTCATCGAACGGAAATGCCTTCTCAACCAGAACGGCGAGCCAGATCATTCAGGAGAATTTCAATCCACGCGAATTCAATCAACCCGGCGGCCCTCTCTACGGCGTGCAATTTTCACAATTGTCGTGTTCAGACTTGATGCGTCGCACCGAGCATGGAACCGTGGGTCCGAAGCGTTCCCCGCTTGGGCTGGCCGCCGACCCAGGTGGCTTGCCTTTGTACAAGAATAACCGGCTCGTCGGCGGCATCGGCGTGATTTCCGATGGGCAGTACGGCCTCGATCCTGACATCACCGACATCGATCAGGACAACGATGAAATCATCGCCGTCGCAGGCGCAATTGGTTTCTCGGCACCCGACGATATTCGTGCCAATCGTATTACCGCCGATGGCCGCACGTTTCGGTTTGTCGATTCCGAAGCCGTACAGTCCAGCGCCGGCGCGGCACCCGCATTCGCTTCTCTGGCCGGTGCTGTGGTCACTGTCGGCGGTTACTTCGACGGTACCTTGCGCGCCGGCGTTTCGTTTGGCAATGCGGCTTCGGGTTTTCGCGCTGATACAGGCGCATTCGCGCCGCAAGGCGGATACATTCTTGTTGACAGCAGTAACCAGAATCGTTATCCCGTTCGCGACGGAACCGATGGCCAGCTAAAACTCAATGAAGTCACAACGATCATTCAGGAAGCGCTAAAAATCGCCAACCGCGCACGGGCACAAATTCGTCGGCCGCTGGGGTCAGCGGTTCAGGTAACCATCTCAGTTGTCGATACGCAAGGTGAGGTACTCGGTCTTGCGCGTACACCAGACGGCCCCGTATTCGGCACGGATGTTTCTTTGCAAAAGGCGCGCAGCGCCTTATTGTTTTCACACGCAAACGCCGCTGCGGAAATATCTGCGCTGCCCACGGCAAATTACCTCGGCGCTGGCGGCAATCCGGTTCCGTCTTTTCGAACATTTGCGGCCTACATGTCAACGACGCGCCAATTTTTTAATGACCAGACCATGTTTGCAAACGGCATCGCCTTCTCGAATCGTGCCGTTGGAAATCTCTCTCGACCGTTTTTTCCGGATGGCATCAGCGGCACCGAACCTGGCCCCTTCAGCACACCATACAATAACTGGAGCCCATTTCATCTTGGGCTGCAACTCGATCTGAATTACAACGCGATCATCGCTTCTGCCACTGGATCAACAGCAGTCGGCTGTACCGGTTTGGCCCGTGCCAAGAACGGCATTCAGATTTTCCCCGGGTCATTTCCGATTTACAAAAATAATCAGCTCATTGGTGCTATCGGTATCTCCGGCGACGGTATCGATCAGGACGATATGGTGTCGTTCCTCGGCTTGGCCAACGCCGGCAAAATTCTCGCCAACGGCATTGGCCATGCATCCAAGTCGATGCGCGCGGATAACCTGGCGCCGAGAGGTGAAGGTACGCGGTTACGCTACGTGAATTGCCCGCAGGCCCCGTTCAATGATTCCACCGAACAAAACGTGTGCGAGGGGCTATGACGCTGACCTTGTCAACACGCAGGAAATGTAGCCCGATGTTCAAGCTGATCGTCGCCGCCGTGATCGGCGCAACGTACGCAAGCGCGTTCGCGCAGACCGCAGAACCAGTCGAGCAGGAAAAGGCAAAGGAAAGTGACAATACCGCCATTGATCGGGAGCGGCCGGCCGGCATGCCGCTTAAATACGAATTGCCGCCTATCGATCCCAAGCAGGTGCCGCCGCCAACACCATTGCTGCCGCGTGAGTCAATCTCGATGCCGGATCGCTGGCGCATCATGGACACGCTGGGGTTCAAATTCCCGTGGTACGACCCGTACAACCACAACGTGTACAAAGGCGACAAGCCATTTGAACCCTTCGCCAAATGGGGGCCGGATTGGTTTCTGTCGCTCTCAGGGATATCCGATACGCTGATCGAAACGCGGCGTCTGCCCACGCCGGTCGGTGCACAGTCAACGCTGCGTGCAAACGGCAACGACATGTTCGGGCGATCACGTCAGACTGTCCTGGTTGAGACACTGATTTTTTCTGCCGCTGTTCTCAAAGGCAACACCACGTTCAGGCCGCCGGATTACGAGTTTCGCTTCGTCCCGGCGATCCAAATCAATCACGCCATGATCGGCGAAGTGCGCGGGCTGAACGTTGATCCTCGCGAAGGCAAAACGCGTACCGATTCGCATCTCGGTATTCAGGAAGCGTTTGCGGACGTGCATTTGCGCAACGTGTCAGATCGTTTCGACTTCGATTCGCTTCGTGTCGGCATCCAGCCGTTCACATCAGATTTTCGCGGATTCCTTTTTCAGGACGTTCCAATCGGTGTGAGGTTGTTCGGCATTCGCGACAACAATTCGCTTCAATACAACCTCGCTTATTTTCGGCGTATGGAGAAAGACACCAACAGCGGGCTGAACGATGTTAGCCAACCAGTGCGCCGCGATCATTTACTTGTTGCCAACGCTTACAAACAGGATTTCCCCGTGGTTGGCTACACTACACAAGCGACCATTATCCACAATATCAATCGTGAATCGGGACGCGACTACTACGATACCAACGGCTTCCTGGTTCGGCCAGCGGTTGTCGGCGATGTCAGGCCGCACAATTATCGCGTGACGTATCTCGGCTTAAATGGTGATGGGCATTTTGGCGTATGGAATCTCACTACATCCTTTTACGCTGCACTCGGCAGTCAGGATTACGATCCAATTGCCCAACAAAAACAAACGATTCGCGCAGGTTTTGCTGCCGCCGAATTGTCGCGCGATTTTTCCTGGCTTCGGGTGCGCGCCAATGCTTTGGTTGCCACTGGCGACAAGAATCCATTCGACGGGAAGGCAACTGGCTTTGACGCAATACTTGAGAATCCGCAGTTCGCCGGCGCTGACACCAGTTTCTTCATTCGGCAGGGCGTCGCGTTGATTGGCGGCGGCGGTGTCGCGCTGTCAGGACGCAATGGCGTGCTGCCTTCGCTGCGTTCCTCAAAGGATCAAGGGCAGTCGAATTTTGTCAACCCGGGATTGAACCTGCTTGGCATAGGCGCAGATGCTGATCTGACGCCGGAAATTCGCCGCCGCCAATCAACGCGACGCCCTGC
>JANYFH010000033.1 GCA_025362705.1 Betaproteobacteria bacterium | reverse complement strand
GCGGCGATGCCAGCGCTGCAATTGATTCGGCACCATGTGTAGCCTTGATGTCTTTCAAACCATGCGCCACAAACTCAAGCGCCTGCGGCCAGTCCACTTCCATCCACATGCCGCCCTGTTTGATCAGGGGCCGCGTGAGCCGGTCTTCCGAATTCAGCCCTTCATACGAAAAACGATCTTTATCCGAGAGCCAGCATTCGTTGATGGCTTCGTTCTCAAGCGGCAAAACCCGCATTACGCGATCCTGTTTGACCTGCACAACAAGATTGGAACCCAAACCATCATGCGGCGACACCGATTTTCGGCGGGATAGTTCCCAGCTTCGCGCGGTATAGCGGAATGGTTTGGAAGTAAGCGCACCGACCGGACACAAATCGATCATGTTGCCCGACAATTCAGAATCGACCGTCTGGCCCACGAATGCGAGAATTTCAGAGTGCTCGCCGCGACCCGCCTGGCCGAGTTCCATCACGCCGGCGACTTCCTGGCCAAAGCGTACGCAACGAGTGCAGTGAATGCAGCGCGTCATATCGGTTGAAATCAACGGTCCCAGATTCTTGTTTACAACGACGCGCTTTTCTTCCTGATAACGCGACGCGGACCCGCCATAACCAACCGCAAGATCCTGCAACTGACATTCACCACCTTGATCACAAATAGGACAATCGAGCGGATGATTGATGAGCAGAAATTCCATCACACCGGCTTGCGCGGTCTTGGCGTATTGGGAGTTGGTCTGAACCTTCATTCCTTCAGTCGCGGGCGTGGCGCAAGCGGGCAATGGCTTGGGGGCTTTTTCAACCTGCACCAGGCACATGCGGCAGTTCGCTGCTATCGACAATTTCTTGTGGTAGCAAAAATGCGGAATGAACGTGCCGAGCTTGTTCGCGGCTTCCATCACCGTGGAGCCGTTTTCCACCGATACAACTGTGCCGTCGATTTCAAGATTGACCATGATTACTCTGCCGCCATTGCGAGTGATTCAGCCACATGCCGGGTTGAGTATCCACCAGGCCCAACCATGCAGCGTTTGTGCGCGATGTGGTACTCGAATTCTTCGCGATAGTTTTTGACGAACGCGCGCACCGGCATCGCCGCAGCGTCACCGAGCGCACAAATGGTGCGGCCCTGAATCTGGTCGGCCAGATTGAGCAGGAGATCCAGGTCCTCCTGTCTTCCCAGCCCGTGTTCAATGCGATGAATAATGCGATACAGCCAGCCGGTGCCCTCGCGGCATGGCGTGCATTGGCCGCAGGATTCTTCAAAGTAAAAATAAGCCAGCCGCTCAGCAGCTTTAACCATGCAGGTATCTTCATCCATCACGATGACCGCACCCGAGCCAAGCATTGACCCGGCCTTGGCGATGGAATCATAGTCCATGTCAATGGACATCATGACGTCGCCCTTGATGACGGGCATTGAGGATCCACCAGGAATGACACCCTTGATTTTCCTGCCTCCACGCATACCGCCAGCCATTTCAAGCAGCTTGGCGAACGGCGTACCAAGCTTGACCTCATAGTTACCGGGACGCGCCACATTGCCTGATACTGAAAACAGTTTCGTCCCGCCGTTGTTCGGTTTGCCGAGATTCAGGAATGCTTCGCCCCCCTCGCGAATGATGTAGGGGACAGCGGCGAAGGTCTCAGTGTTGTTGATCGTCGTGGGCTTGCCATACAGGCCAAAACTGGCGGGAAATGGCGGCTTGAAACGCGGTTGTCCCTTCTTGCCTTCAATCGATTCGAGCAGGGCAGTTTCTTCGCCGCAGATGTAAGCCCCAAAGCCGTGGAATGCGTGCAACTGAAACGAGAAATCTGTACCGAGAATTTTTTCGCCCAGATAACCTGCGGCGCGCGCTTCCTCCAATGCTTCTTCAAACCGATCGTAATCCGACCAGATTTCGCCATGGATGTAGTTGTATCCAACCGCGATACCCATCGCATACGCTGCGATGATCATGCCTTCGATCAGCACGTGCGGGTTATAACGGAGGATGTCGCGATCCTTGAATGTACCGGGTTCACCTTCGTCCGAATTGCAGACGAGATATTTCGCACCCGGAAACGAGCGTGGCATGAAACTCCATTTCAAGCCGGTTGGAAAGCCGGCGCCACCACGTCCGCGCAGGGCCGATTTTTTGACCTCTGCAATGACATCTTCGGGTTTCAGCCCATCCCGAAGAATTTTCTTCAGCGCTGCATAACCAGCACGCGACTCATAGTCTTTCAAACGCCAGTTACTGCCGTCCAGACCTTTCAGGATGATTGCATCTGGGCCGTAGTCGAAGGTTTTGGCAAATTCGGCCATCACTTCAGCTCCTCAATCAGCTTATCGAGCTTTTCGTTGGACATGAAGCTGCACATGCGCTTGTTGTTCACCAGCAATACAGGTGCGTCACCACAGGCGCCCATACACTCACCTTCGACCAGCGTAAAGTTGCCGTCTGCGGTGGTCTCCCGCCAATCGACGCCCAGTTTCTTTTTCAGATACTCCGCAGCGTCCACGCCGCCGGACAGTGCGCAAGGCAGGTTTGTGCATACCGTAATCTTGCTTTTGCCCATCGGTTTCAGGTTGTACATGTTGTAAAAGGTCGCAACTTCATACACCGCAATCTGCGGCATGCCGAGATATTGTGCGACCTCGTCCATGACTTCACTGGATAGCCAACCGTATTCGTCCTGTACGATAGCGAGCGCCGACATCACCGCAGACTGTTTTTGGTCTGCCGGATATTTGGTCAGTTCGCGATCAATTTTCTGTTTGGCTTGGGGCGACAACACGACGCTACTCTCCCTTCCAGTAATCGACATGGTCAGAGGGGTGCGTCATATGGCGCAATCCACCACCGAAAGCACCAATCTTGCCCGAGTCCGGGTATTCGCACACTTCTGCAGGCAGCATGGTGCTCACCGAAATATAGGCAAGCGCAGCTTCAGAATCGTTGATGAGCTGATGCGCTGTCTCCGGGCCACCTGTTGGACAACAAATGAAGTCTCCGGCGCGAACTTTGCGTGTTTCGCTGCCATATCGAAGCGTGCCGTTGCCGGCAACGATAAAAAACATCTCTTCTTCTCCGCGATGACTGTGAAACGGGCATGAGCGTTTACCCGGTGAAACCACGTCATACGAGAAACCAAGATCCTTCGCGCCCAGTAGCGGACCAATGCGTACAGCATCGCAGGCGAATTTCTCACCATTCTCGAAGTGCTCAAGCTTGAGTTGGTCGATATTCACAACTCTGCTATCGATAACCCTCATCGCTGATTCACCTGTCAATCTCCCCGAACACGATATCCTGTGTGCCGATAATCGTGACCACGTCGGCGATCATGTGGCCCCGGGACATTTCATCGAGTGCCGCCAGGTGCGGAAATCCTGGCGCACGAATCTTCAAGCGGTAAGGCTTGTTGGCGCCGTCGGAAACCAGATAGATACCAAATTCGCCTTTCGGATGTTCTACCGCGGCATAGGTCTCGCCCGGAGGTACGTGAAAGCCTTCGGTAAAGAGTTTGAAGTGATGAATCAACTCTTCCATATTGGATTTCATGTTCTCGCGCGATGGCGGCGCTACTTTGTGGTCATCACTGATGACGGGGCCTGGATTCTTGCGCAGCCAGTCGACACACTGCTTGATAATCTTGTTCGATTCGCGAAATTCCTGAATGCGCACCAGATAACGATCATAAGAATCGCCGTTGGTGCCGATGGGGATATCAAAATCAAGACGATCATAAACTTCATAAGGCTGTTTTTTGCGCAAATCCCAGGCAATGCCTGAGCCACGCAACATGGGGCCGGTGAATCCCAGATTCTGCGCGCGTTCCGGCGTGACAACGCCAATGCCGACCAGCCGTTGTTTCCAGATACGGTTGTCCGTCAACAAGGTTTCGTAATCGTCAACGTATGCCGGGAATCTTTTCGTGAAGTCGTCGATGAAATCGAGCAGCGAGCCTTGACGATTTTCATTCATTTTCGTGATCGCGGCAGCGTTGCGACCGTGAGTAACGGTGTACTGGGGCATACGTTCCGGCAGATCCCGATACACGCCACCCGGACGGTAATAGGCCGCGTGCATGCGCGCGCCAGAAACTGCCTCGTAGATATCCATCAGGTCTTCGCGCTCGCGGAAAGCGTAAAGGAAAACTGTCATGGCGCCTACGTCCAGCGCATGCGCACCCAGCCACAGCAGATGATTCAGGATGCGGGTAATCTCGTCAAACATTACACGGATATATTGGGCGCGCTCGGGAACATCGACACCCATGAGCTTTTCAATCGCCATCACATAGGCGTGCTCATTGACCATCATCGACACGTAGTCGAGGCGATCCATATACGGAAGATTCTGAATATAAGTGCGGGTCTCGGCGAGTTTTTCGGTCGCGCGATGGAGCAAGCCGATATGTGGATCAGCGCGTTGAACCACTTCGCCATCGAGCTCCAGCACCAGCCGCAACACACCGTGCGCGGCGGGATGCTGCGGGCCAAAATTCATCGTGTAGTTTTTGATTTCAGGCACGACTATTTCCGCTCTGCATAGTGTTCTTCACGGATGACACGCGGCACAATTTCACGCGGCTCTATCGTCACCGGCTGGTAAACCACACGCTGCTGTTCCGGGTCGTAACGCATCTCGACGTTTCCCATCACCGGGAAATCCTTGCGGAATGGATGACCAACGAATCCGTAGTCGGTGAGAATGCGACGCAGGTCAGGGTGGCCATTGAAGACGATGCCATAGAGGTCAAATGCTTCCCGTTCATACCAGTTCGCGGATGACCAAATATCATTCACGGAATCGACAATCGGAAAATCATCGTCTGCGCAAAAACAGCGCGCACGCAAGCGCCAGTTATGCACGATGGACAGTAGCTGGTAGACAACGGCGAAGCGCGCACCGTCCCATGCTTCCGCAAAGTCGGCGTAGTCCATGCCGCTGGCATCAATCAACTGGCTAAACGCGAAGGCGGGGTCATCGCGCAGCGTTGTCATGACCCCGATGAGGTCATCGGCCTTGATTTCGACGATTAGCTCACCCTTCTCATGAAAGAGCTTTGCCACGCGTGCGCCCAACACAGCCTCAATGCCAGCCTTCAGCCTATTAAGTTTTGGAGACATTTTTAGCGGGCAATCGTATTGGTGCGCTTGATTTTGTTTTGCAGCTGAATAAGTCCGTAGAGCAATGCCTCTGCTGTCGGCGGGCAACCGGGAACGTAAATATCCACCGGCACGATGCGGTCGCAGCCACGCACAACCGAGTATGAATAGTGGTAATAGCCGCCACCATTGGCGCAGGAACCCATCGAAATTACCCAACGTGGCTCAGCCATCTGATCGTAGACCTTGCGCAATGCTGGCGCCATTTTGTTGCAGAGCGTGCCGGCAACGATCATGACATCAGACTGCCGGGGACTGGGACGAAACACAATGCCGAAACGGTCGAGATCGTAGCGCGACGCCCCCGCATGCATCATCTCCACAGCGCAACAGGCAAGACCAAAGGTCATTGGCCACATCGAGCCAGTGCGCGCCCAGTTGAGCACGCTATCGAGTGACGTGGTAACAAAACCTTGTTGCGAAACACCACCTTCAGGCATTGGGTTTCTCCAGGTTGATGCAATGTCGCATACGCGCAAAAATTATTTTTACAACACAATCATGAAACACGCAGCCGCCCTGTCTGCCGCAGCGTTACTCCCAATCCAGCGCACCCTTTTTCCACTCATAAATAAATCCAATAACAAGGATGCCAAGAAAAGCCATCATGCCCCAGAATCCAAACCAGCCGATTTCCTGCAGCACAATCGCCCAGGGGAACATGAAAGCAATCTCAAGATCAAACAGGATGAATAGAATCGCTACGAGGTAATAGCGCACATCGAACTTCATGCGCGCATCTTCGAAGGCCTCGAAGCCACATTCATATGGTGAAAGTTTTTGGGGATAGGGACGATCATGCCCCAGCAACATCGTCAGTACTTTGGTGCCAATAAGCGGCAGCACGCCGATGGCGGCACCGACTAAAATA
Organism: Betaproteobacteria bacterium; assembly: GCA_025362705.1. Classification (GTDB taxonomy): domain Bacteria; phylum Pseudomonadota; class Gammaproteobacteria; order Burkholderiales; family Usitatibacteraceae; genus UKL13-2. The sequence goes on along the minus strand of JANYFH010000033.1, from coordinate 13,503 downwards.
AAAATCAGGACAGGGAAATAGTTTTCGAGCATTTTTGAGAGTGCCGCGTTAAGAACAACGCGAGTGGCCACATTTCATCCCGTTTTTGTGTGCCCGGTCTTGATCTGGAACAAACCAGGAATATTGACGTCTATTTTCTGCCTTACTGGTGCCGACGAAGAGACTCGAACTCTTACGCATTTCTGCACTGCCCCCTCAAGACAGCGTGTCTACCAATTCCACCACGACGGCACTGATTCAGAACAAGGGAACCTTTGATAGCGATTCCCCCGATTTTACTGCGAAATTACTTGGGAATTTGTTGCGGAGCAGATTTTTGCGCATCATTCGGAACTGAACTGCTTGCAGGCGCCGGAGCAGGAATTGATCCTGTAGTGCCCTCTTTGACCGGAACACTCTGCATCACCCCGCCACCCATCAAGCCGCCATTGGATTTCGGGGCGTAAAAATAGGTCAGCCCGAGACTGGTTGCAAAGAAAAGGCCCGCACACCATGCTGTAGAGCGCGACAGAAAATTCGCGGCTCCCGATGAACCAAACAGGCTGCCAGCTGAACCCGTGCCAAAAGCGGCACCCATGTCGGCACCTTTGCCGTGTTGTAACAACACCAACACGACGATCGCTATCGCCAACATCACGTGAATCGTCAAAATAACATTTAGCAACATGACACTTTTCCCTTAACTTGATCCATTCGATCCGAACGCCTGGATCACAAAGCGTTCCAGATACCCAAAAATTCTTCTGCGACCAACGACGCGCCACCGATCAATCCACCATCAATATCCGGCATGCCAAATAACTCTGCGGCATTGGATTTCTTCACGCTGCCGCCATAGAGTATCGATAGTTGGTCACCTATAGCTTTGTCCAGTGCGCGTACCTTGCCACGCAAAAACGCATGTACATCCTCTGCTTGCCCCGGGCTTGCCGTCTTCCCCGTGCCAATCGCCCAGACCGGTTCATACGCCAAAATGGCCCTGGACAAACCGCTCACACCGTGCGCCACAACGACCGCCTGCAACTGCCGCCAAACAACCTCTTCTGTTTTGCCGCTTTCTCTTTCCGGCAACGACTCGCCCACACAAAGTATCGGCGTCAGCACCGCTCTCAATGCCAAGCCAAATTTCCCAGCAACTACGTCTTCGGTATCGCCAAAAATCGCACGGCGCTCCGAATGCCCAACGAGCGCATAGCGACTTCCAAATTCTGCCACCATGCCCGCAGAAACATCCCCTGTATAGGCACCGGATTCAAAACGGCTGACATCCTGCGATCCCCAGCCGATAAATGAGTCTTTCAGCGCAGCTTGAACCTGCGCCAGATATGGAGATGGAACACAAACGCCGCAAGATCTGCCGGATTTTTCGACAACGCCGACGCTAAGCGCATCGAGCAACAACGCGTTGGCTGCGAGACCGCCGTTGAGCTTCCAGTTACCAATTACAAAACGGTCGCGCAAGAGGCTATTCCCGAATGACAGCAAAGCGCGTGATTATAGCGTGTAACTGACTCTATCGTAAACAGAAAACCCACAATGACGACGATAACAGCATACGTCTGGCGAGACCTACCGCTGCAGATTTAGCCTGCTTTCCGAACCATTGTCCTTTGTGTCAGGCCGCTGCTCCAGCGTCTCCTTGATTTTTCTTCTGGCCTGCAGAAACGGCGACGCACCGGCTGCCACGCCGAGCAAGGCATCGAGGTCATCGTACTCACGACGAAGTCTACCCACCAGACCCAAGAACAAGTCGGTGAGCCTAGGATCAAATTGACGACCCCTCAACGACATAATCTCCGTCAGCGCGGCGTCGATGGGCCATGCATGTTTATACGGTCGTTTATGCGTAAGCGCGTCGAAAACATCGGCTAACGCCGTGATCCTGGCGGCTAAAGGAATTTTGTCACCGGCAAGACCGGTCGGATAGCCCGTGCCATCCCACCATTCGTGGTGATAACGCGCAATGGCTTCGGCCGTTTCCATCTGCTTGATATTGCTATTGGCCAACACTTCAGCCCCGATTGTCGTGTGCGTTTTCATCACTTCGCGCTCGGCGGCATTTAACTTCTTGGGATTAAGCAGGATGCCGTCTGGAATGCCCACTTTGCCAATATCGTGTAGCCGCGCGGCAATATCGATCATGAAAATCATGTCGTCATTGCAATCGTTTTCCTTCGCCAGCAACGACGCCATGCGCCCAACCCGGTAAGAATGCTCTCCCGTGGAGTCGTCACGCAGCTCGGCCACCACCGCCATGCGTTCCATGGATTCAACCTGGGCTTTAAAGAGTGCCTGCTTGGCGACGCGGCCTTCAAGTACTTCTTCTCGAGTGGTCAAGTGGCGAATGGCATTGGTTTCATCTTCGAGCGCTGGATGGAGTTGTTCCAGATGCAGCTTTACGTGCTGCATAACATTTTGTTTTTGTGTGGTCGTCTGGTTCTCCAAAAGCTGCCTCAGATAGATCAGCGCCTTGTCTGGTTTACCAATGAACTCGTATGCTTTGACTAGTGCGATCAAGACTTCTCGAGTCGTAATCTTGAGATCTTTTGCGCGATCAAGAGTATTTGTCAGCCTAGTTATTCCCACATCTTTCTGTCCAGAAAATACTTCGGCAAGGCTTTCCGCTACCGACGCAAATATATCTGCGCGCGCCGATTTCGATTCGGTCGCGAATTTGCGACAGAGTTTTGCGTGCTCCTTAGCTCCTTCATAATCTTTCACTTCCAGCAAAAGTCGGGTGTAATGGTTTTCCGCGAGTGCACGATTTAACAATGCATGTGAATCTATTGGGTCTAGTGACAGATCAATGGCTCGCTGAATTGCCAGCAGGCCGTTGCGAATTTCATCAAGATTCAAATAACAGAGCGCAATGTTTGCAAATACCAGCGGTCGCATGTGCGCTAGCCCTGTCTCAACAGCGGCGAACACATCGGCCTTTTCGAAACAAGCCAGCGCCTCACGATACAGTCCGCTGTAAATCAATGCAGTACCCAAGTTGAGCCAAACCTTACCCTGACCAACCGGATCAGAGAGCCCCTGTGCTAACGACAAGGCATCGGCATACGCTTCCATCGCGCTGGGCAACCCCCCGGAATCGGCTGAACAAATTCCTAGCGCAATGAGCGCATCCAGTGTGGCTTTAGGTTCCGAGGTCTCCAGACCCAACGCACGGGCCTTTTGGGCTATCGGGATCGCACGAAATGCTTGACCTGATACGTAAAGGAACCTGACGGCGTCCAGCATCAGCTTCAATTGCGCGGGAACGTCAACGCGAATTGTTGCGAGTTGCATGGCGAGTGTTTCCATAGACGACAAATCCGCACAATTTCCCTCGCGCAACGCGAACGAAATGGCGTTATTAGCTTGATTGAAAAGCGCTTTATCGTCAGTTGGCGAAGTTGAATCCATTGGCCAGCAGCCCCTTGCAAATCAGATTTACACCACATTATCCTGCAAAAAAATGTGAACTAGTTCACATTTTTGGTTAAGTATCCTAAGTTTTCACCAATAAACTGAAAGGAAGTAATCATGAGCAAAGAACTGAACCTGATCGACACCATCGTTACCGAAACGCCAGAAGTCGCCGTCCAGCCCGAAATGATCAAACTCGACGATCTGTCCCTGGCTCTTGTCGGCGGTGGTTCTGCAGCCGTCTGTTTCTAAATGCCGGATGGTTCTACAAGCTGTATCACCCTGGCTCCAATCACCGACTCAGCCCGATGACTCACGAACACTGTACTCTTTACATGACTTGAAACCTCGTTCCGGATGACCTGCTCCTGCTGGGCATCCACTTGATCAAGTGTTTCGTCCATAAACAGTACTTGAGGGTTGCGGTACAAGGCACGCGCGAGCAATACGCGTTGCTTCTGCCCACCGGAAAGACTCATCCCCAAACTACCCACAATGGTGTTGTAACCCATTGGCGTACCAGAAATTTCTGTATCTATCAGCGCACTCCGCGCGCAAGCACGCACCCGTTCAGGATCGTGATCGGCATCGAAGAAGCTGATGTTGTCTTCAATCGTACCGACGAACAATTGATCGTCCTGCATCACGGCCCCTATGCGCGCGCGGTATTGGCCCAAATCCCAATCACGCAAATCGCGGCCATTTACCAATACCTGCCCTTCCGTTGGCTTTAGCAGACCCAAAAGCACCTTGAGCAGTGTGGTCTTTCCGCAACCTGATGGACCCACGAGCGCCACGATTTCGCCCGGTTTTATGATCAGATTGACGTTTCGGAATACCGTTCCCTCCGGGCCGTATGCAAATCCAAGACCGCGCGCTTCTATCGTCAGCGCTTCTGCACCTTCGGCAAACACGGCAGTGCTGGATGCCGTTTCCGGTTCGGCCAAGGCAATATCCGCGATACGCTCGGCGTGCAGATCGAGCATGCGGAATTCATTCCATTTGTCGATGAGGTTGTTGATACGTCCCAAAAACACCAGCTTGAATCCAAGGAACGCGTACAACATCCCGACAGAAAATTTGCCTTCCATCACCAACAGCGCACCCATCCAGACGACGATGATGCTTTCAAGGCCGAAAATCAATGCGTTGGTGCCGCGCTGGAAGATGCCGACATGCTGTACCTTCACCCCCGCATTGATCTGATCCACCACCAGATTTTGATACGCACCGCGCCGCTCGTTCTCGCGCATGTTCAGCTTGATGGCCATCATGCCGCGTAACGTTTCGATGAAATGCGTGCTCGCTTTGGCTTCGTGTGCGAGTTGTTCGTCGGTTGCGTAGCGTTGCGGATAGAAAAAATACCAGCGCAACAACGCATACAGCAACGCCGCCGAAAGCACGACTGCGGTTAGCGCGAGGCTGTAAAAAGCCATCACGCCCAACGTAATCAGGACCATTACGCCATCGATAAATGTCTCCACGAACGTCGTCGAAAGCGTTTTCTGGATGACATCGACACTGCGAAACTTTGAAACGATATCGCCTATATTGCGTTTCTCAAACCAACCCAATGGCAGCTTCAGCAGGTGATCGAACAGCGCTGTCAGCAATCGCAAATTGAATCGCGTGCTCAGATACACACCGATCCATGCGCGAACGCCCGACACCACCACCTGAATCAATACCAGCGTGCCAAACGCAATTCCAAGCACCGTCAATAAATCAGCATCCCGCCCGACCAACACACGATCCACCACCAACTGCAGGAAGAATGGCATCGCAATCGCAAACACTTCCAGCGTAAGCGAAAGCAGCACGAGCTGGAAGACGGTACCACCAAGGCCGGAGCCCATCGACAGCAACTGCCACGCGCTGACTTTTTCGCGTTCATCAACCTTGCGGAAATCCTGGTTCGGCGTGAATTCCATCGCCACGCCGGTGAAATGCTTGGAAGCCTCCGCCAGCGACAATTTGCGTTTGCCGCGTCCCGGGTCATGCACAAGTATATTTTTGCCCTTGACACCAACCAGTACGACGAAATGGTTCATATCCCAATGCAGCACTGCCGGCAATTGCAGTTTCGACAGCGATTCCAGCGGCACCTGCACGCCGCGCGCAGCCAGGCCCATCGCGGTGGCAACCTGCGAAACATGCTTTAACGTCACACCCTTCAATGACGGTGAAAGTCGCATGCGCATCGCGGACAGATCAGTCAAATGACCGTAATAAGACGCGACCATCGCCAGACACGCGATGCCGCATTCAGGAGCTTCGCTTTGCAGGATGACCGGCACGCGCCGACCAAAAACACCGCTAATCACAGGCGCCCCCGCAATTGCAGCACCGGTTCGAAAATCCATTCAAGCAGACTGCGCTTTTCCAGCAGGATGTCGGCGTTCACCAGCATGCCGGAGCGCAGCGGAATCTCCTGACCCATCGCCACAACCGATTGTCGATCGAGCTTCGCGGTAATTCGATAGGCTGGTTCACGCACGGTAAGCGGACCCACCTTATCCCCCGGCGACCACACGGTCTGGCTCACATCTGCAATGACGCCGCGATACTGCCCGAAGCGCTCATACGGAAACGCCTCGTAACGCAGTGAGACCTCTTTGCCTTTGGTTACAAAACCGATCGCACGCGTCGGCACCAGCAGCTCCACTTGCAGCTTGCTGCCTGCAGGAAGAATGGTCGCAAAGGCCGCATCAGCTGCAACCGATTGCCCGCTGCTCACGGTGATATTGGTGACGATGCCGGTGATGGGTGCCTTGATTATGGTCTCGCGCTTGGCCTCCTCGATCACCATGGTTTGCTGCAATTCACTGATCTGCCGATTGACCTGCTCCTGTTGCGCGCGCGCGCGCAAGACGACGGAAGGCTCTTCGAGTTTTGCATTGGAAAGGTCGCGTTCCAGCGTTAGTTTCTGGCGCTTCAAGGCTTGCACCCGAATTTCCTGATCGGTCGCGTCATCCTGCTTCTGCCGCGCCGCGACCTCGGAAGCAAATTTTTGTTTCGCCAGGTCGGCCCAGCGCAGTGCATCGGCTTTTGCTGATGTGAGTCGCTGCGTTTGTAATTTGATCTCGGTCACGATTTGTGCAATTTCGTTTTGCAGATCGGTCGCTTTTTTTCGCACCTGCTGAAGCTGTTGTTCGGCAAGTTCACGCATTTGGCCTTGCTCTTTTTCAAGGCTGCCGCGCCGCTGCGTCAATTCACCGGAAACTGCTGCACCGGTCGCCGCCGGTGCCGAAATCGCCCGCTCAAGCGAGATGCGCGCCATGGGCGCGCCCTCCTTGATTTCCTGGCCTTCTTTCACCAGCAATTCAGCGACGCGCCCGGAGTCGGTGAACGAAACCCTGGCCGCACCGACATCGAGCTGCAAAAAACCCTCTGCCCGCTCACGACGCGTGTATTGGCCCCACACGGCTACCGCAATCATCATTCCCGCCGCAACAAGACCCAGCAATGTCAGCACCCAATACGGTAGCGGGCGCGCAATAGTCGCTTCGCCGAGAAATTTCTCGCGTAACGCGTCGATGGCTTCCTGGCGGAATAATTTATTTGACATTTTTTCTTGATTTCATGCGCCTCCGCACGGCCGGAAAAATGGTCACCGAGGCGTGCGCAGATTGTAAAGCATGTAAACACCGAGAAGCGACACGGTGCTACAGAATCGCTACATCCGCGAAATGGAATTGTCATTGGCGCGCGGGGCTCATGGCGTTCCATGCTGCGCGCTGAGCTATGTCGCGCCCGCCACTCAATCAACAGCGATATCGGCGATGGCGGGCGACTGATAATCAATACCGCAAGTTAATTTCAGGCAATCCGCACATGCGAAAAATGATTCGGTGACGGCTTCACGAAACACCGGTCAGCATATCGTAACTCCAGCATTGGCGCGCTGTTTCAGCTGTTTTTACGCGGAAAACCGCACCAATGCTTGACTTTATCCTTCAGTTACCACGAGCCACCCGCTCATCATGTCGTGACCTTCGCCGCAGAAATTGTCGCAGAGCAAATGAAACCGTCCTGGCTTGTCGGCCGTGAAATTGAGCTCCACGGTTTTACCTGGAAAAAAGTCGGCGCGCACTTTGAAATCCGGCAGACTGAAGCCGTGCGGGAAATCCGTCGCCGTCAAGACGAAGACGACGGGTTCACCTTTACGCAGCCGGATTTCATTTGGCGTAAATTCAAACTTGGCCGCCTTCACGAGGATGCGTCGCGGCGGCGCCAAGCCAATGGCGAAGGTGGTACATGCCATGCCGCCGACCACACCGAAAGCCGCGTGACGAATAAAGTGACGGCGGTTCATTTGAACAGTGCCCCGCGCGCCGTCGCAGACATAAACGTTCTCACCGGCATCACGTTTTTGCCAGCGCTTGCTCCATCAACACATGCGCTTCACCGCCGGTTTCAGCGCGGATGCTACGCCAGCCGAGGCTGTCATACGGTTTAGCCGCGTTCCAAAGTACTTGCGTCTTCTTTTCAACCGTTCCAACCGGCGCCAGCGGAAACATAAGCGACTTCGCGGCGTGATGTTCGATGTGGCCGGTCTTTTGATGGTGTTCGTGATGAATGTGTCCATAAAACACCGTCACGTTCTTGAACGGCATGAGCAGGTCAATGGCCTTGTCGCCGTCGCGCGTCGCCCAATCCCATTGCGGATACATGGAAAACAATGGTCGGTGCGTGAGGACAATGATCGGTTGATCCGGTTTCTGTTTGGCCAGATCGGCTCTTAACCATTCGATCTGCTTGTCGCCAAGAATCGGCGCAGGGTCAGAGATATTATCGAGCACGATGAAATGCAATCCCTTGTGGTCGAACGTGTAGCGCAGCGTCTCGCCGAAAAACTCCTGATAGGCCTCACCACGATCAAGTGCCGCGTCATGCTCGCCGGCAAAGTATCGCACTGGCACATTGATGGCGGCGGCCATGTCGCGGAATTCCTTCAGACGTGCGCGGCGCAATTTGGGATCGTCTGTGCTTTGGGTCAGGTCGCCGGTAAAAACGACAAAATCGGGCTTTTGTTCAAGGCTGTTCACGGCAGCAATCGCCTTAGGTAGTGATCCCTTGAAGTCGGGATTGACGGCGGCGTTGTTGTAGCCCCAATGAATATCGGAAAGCTGTACGAAGTAGAAATCATTGTCCGGCTTGCCGGGCATGAAATTGGCGCAACCCGGGAGACTTGACGCAAATACCGCGCCGCCACCCACGCCTGCCAATTTGAGAAAATCACGTCTGTTAAAACTGGATTCGTCCATATTCACCCCTCGAAGGAAAAACGATGCTGAACGCGTGACCCGTGCCGCGCGTCTCAAGTGCAATGACTGCTGCATCGCGTGCTTTATTCCACGTTGCGAAAAAATAGTGTTGGGAATAAATTGGCGGTAACGACCGTCTAGTTGTTTTGAAGAAGTTACTTGGGAGCCTCTGATCAAGTCGCTTTCGAAAGGGTTGTGTTGAGATTATGGCGTATGCAAGGCGTACGACGAAGGTGCGTTGCTTAAGCTACCGCACGAGGAGTGCAACTATGCAGATGCCCCAATATCGACGCAAGATTTTCGCAATGGACTTGATCAGAGGTTCCTTGGGAGCCGTGCTTGCGCGATGAGTCAAAACTGGCGCGATTCGAGACTGCGGTGTTACGGCATCTCGATGGCGCTTACAACCTCGCGCGGTGGCTGACACACAATGACGCGATCGCAGAAGACGCTGTGCAGGACGCCTGTGTGCGTGCGTTTCGTTTTTTCGATGCGATGCAAGGCCCCAGCCCAAAAGCATGGTTCATGGCCATCGTACGCAACGCCTGCATGGATTGTCTGCGCGAACAAAAACGCAATGGAAGCCCGGATGAATTTGATGAGACACAACACACATTGGACGATGCGTACACGACTGCTGCACTGGATTCGCCGGAACGCAGTGCATTGCGCAATGCCCAGGCGCGTGATGTTCATGCAGCCATCGCCGGCCTGCCCGTTGAATATCGCGAGGTAATCGTGCTGCGCGAACTCGAAGAGATGTCATATAAAGAAATTAGCGCCATTGTGAAAATTCCCATCGGCACGGTGATGTCGCGCCTCGCGCGTGGACGCGATTTGCTGCGTGACCGATTGGCCGCCCACACACAACAGGCAACCTCATGAGTTGCGCGCGCACCCGCCAAATGCTCGACGCATGGATTGACCGGGAACTCGATGCAGCCACCAGTGCCGAGCTTGCGCAACATCTGAGCGCCTGCCCGGCCTGTAACGCAATGCGTACTGACCGCGTAGCATTGCGCGAAAATATCAAGGCTGGTGCGACTTATTTCAATGCACCTGCATCGCTGCGTACGGCAGTCACGCGCGAACTGGCGGCTACGCAGAACAGTCGGCCATCGTTGTTGAGGCACAGCACATCGTGGTGGCAAACGGTCGCGCTCGCGATTTCGGCAGCGATAGCAAGTTCACTGCTCACCGTCTGGATGTTGCGCGCGCCGATGGAAAGCGCGTTGCCGCCGTGGCCGGAGCAGGCGGTGGCGCACCATGTTGCCGGCTTGAGCGACCCGCGACGCATGATTGAAGTCACTTCAACCGACCGGCACACGATCAAACCGTGGTTTCACGGCAAGGTTGATTTCGCGCCTACGGTCGCGGATCTGTCCGCAGAAGGCTATGTATTGTCAGGCGCGCGTCTGGAACGGCTTGTGCATCAGCCCGCGGCCGCGTTGGTCTATCAGTTGCGTGAGCATCCCGTCAGCTTGTTCATGACGCGTGCAACACTGGCTGAGCCGGTAACGATCAAAATTATCCACGGATTCAGCGTCGCCACATGGGCCGCAGGCGGCGTGCGCTTTATCGCAGTGGCAGATACCGATATTGGCGAAATAAAACGCTTCACGGGATTGGTGCAAGCCCTACACTGAGTTGCCGCTGTGGCTATCAACATCAAGAATTGGCGCGTCTTTCAGAGCATTTTCATCTTGAAAACCGCACCAAATGGCGTTTTACGCCAAAATATGCTGGTATGCAGCATGACCCTGGACGCTATTTCGCCTCAGCCGTCACCACCGCCGCAATGCGCTTGGCAAGCGCCTGCACGAGTGTAGTATCGCGCCCTTCCACCATCACGCGAATCAACGGCTCGGTACCCGACGCGCGCAGCAGCACACGACCTTCCCCGCCCAGTTCTTTCTCGGCAGCGGCCACGGCTGATGTGATGCTCGCGTTTGCCGCAAAATCGAATTTCTTTTCAAGCCGAACGTTGACCAGCACCTGCGGGAACAGCGTCAGCTCTGACGTGAATTCGCCAAGCCGCTTGATACCGGTGCGCCGCAATGCCGCCAATACCTGCAATGCCGAGATGATGCCGTCACCGGTACTGTGCTTGTCGAGACACAGCAAGTGACCCGAGTTTTCGCCGCCGCATTCCCAATTTTTTTCACGCAGCATTTCGAGTACATAACGATCCCCTACTTTAGCGCGCTCAAAAGGCACGTTCATTTCGGCAAAACGTTTCTCCAGCGCAAAATTTGTCATCAAGGTGCCGACCACACCACCGCGCAGCCAGCCCTTTTCATGGCGATCCTTGACCATCGCGTAAAGCAGTTGATCGCCGTCGAACAGCGTGCCATCGGCATCGCACATGATGAGGCGGTCGGCATCACCATCAAGTGCCAGGCCCAGATCGGCGCGATGCTCAAGCACGGCCGCACGCATGGTAGCCGGATGCGTGGCGCCACATTTTTCATTGATGTTCAGGCCATTTGGCTGATTGCCAATTGCGATTACTTCCGCACCCAGTTCGCGGAAAACATTTGGCCCGATACTGTAGGCGGCACCATGCGCGCAATCGAGGACGATCCGCATGCCACGCAGGGTTAATTTTGTCGGGAAAGTGCTTTTGCAGAATTCGATGTAGCGACCGTGCGCATCTTCCAGACGCCTTACCCTGCCAAGGGAGATCGAGCGCAGCGACTGTAGCGGTTTCTCGAGTTCTGCCTCGATTGACAATTCGACGGTGTCGTCTAGCTTGGAGCCATCACCTGAAAAAAATTTGATACCGTTGTCATCGTAGGGATTATGTGAGGCTGAAATCATGATGCCCGCCGAAAGCCGCAAGCCGCGCGTGAGATAGGCCACGCCCGGCGTCGGCATGGGACCGATCAGGAAGACATCGCAACCCGATGCCGCGAGACCGGCTTCAAGCGCGCTTTCGAGCATATAACCCGAGATGCGCGTGTCCTTGCCGATCAATACAGCAGGTCGTGAATCGCCATTCGCGGTCGCGTGTCCATGCGCAAGCGCGCGGCCCGCCGCAAACCCAAGCCGCAATGCAAAATCTGGCGTAATGGGTGCATCGCCTACTCGTCCGCGAATGCCGTCTGTTCCAAAATATTTTCTTGTCATTTGATTTTTCTTATTTAATTTGAGGCGAATAGTTCTGCGGACTTACGGCCATCAACACCTTGATCGCGTCCACAGTTTCACGCACGTCGTGCACACGCAGAATTGTCGCACCGTTTTGCGCGCAAAGGATAGCGGCGGCAATGCTGGCGGCGAGCCGCTCGTCTGCTGCGCGCCCGGTAACGATGCCGAGCGAAGCCTTGCGCGAAAAGCCGGTCAGCACCGGAAAGCCCAGCGCGACAAGCGACTTCAATTTACGCAGCAACGTGAAATTGTGTTCGATGGTTTTACCAAAACCAAATCCAGGGTCGATCACGATGCGTTGGTGTGCGATTCCGGCATCAAGACAAACTTTGCTGCGTTCTGCCAGAAACGCCGTCACTTCTGCAACAACGTCCGCGTAATCCGGCGCCACTTGCATGGTCGCAGGCGTCCCTTGCTTATGCATCAGGCACACGGCGACGTTCGATGCGGCACAAACATCCACAGCACCCGGCGTTTGCAACGCATTGACGTCGTTAATCATCGACGCGCCCGCATTGATCGCTGCCGTCATCACGGCTGTTTTTTGCGTATCGATCGAGACAGGGATGCCGGCGTTGACCATGGCCTCGAGCACCGGCATTACACGATCCAGCTCTTCCTGCAAAGATGCTGCGATCGCACCGGGACGTGTGGATTCACCACCAATATCAAGAATGTCAGCGCCGCTCTCAATCAGCCGTCGCGCATGCGTAATCGCCGCATCGCGCGCCAGGAATTTTTCGCCGTCAGAAAACGAATCGGGCGTGACATTGACGATACCCATCACCAGTGGACGGTCGAGTGCAAGCAGGAATTTTCCAGCGCGAAGATTCATGCCGATGTCAGAAAAATATGATTTGCCGCCGAAAAAACAAAGGCCAGGAGTTTGTCCTGGCCTCGTCCGAAAACTCTTCCACCCTCGAATTTCTAGTTGGTACCTTCAGCCGTTGCGGGCTCCACTTTGGGAGGCTCCGGAGCCGCGCCACTACCGCCACCGTTGTTAGGCTTCGGCATGGGCTTGCTGCTCAACTTCGGTTGGCGCGGTGGGCGACCTTCCATGATGTCCTTGATCTGGTCAGCATCAATTGTCTCAAACTCGAGCAAGGCCTTGGTCATGGCTTCAATCTTGTCGCGGTTTTCTTCGATGAGTTTGCGCGCCAATGCGTACTGCATGTCGATAATCTTGCGAATTTCCGCATCAACCTTGCGCATCGTTTCTTCGGACATATTGGTCTGGCGCGTCACGGAGCGACCGAGAAATACTTCGCCTTCGTTGTCCGCATACACCATCGTGCCCAGCTCATCCGACATGCCGTAACGTGTGACCATATCGCGCGCAAGCTGCGTGGCGCGTTCAAAGTCGTTCGACGCACCGGTGGTCATCTGATTCATGAATACTTCTTCGGCGATGCGTCCGCCGAACAAAACCGCGATACGCGACAGCAGATATTGCCGATCATATGCATAGCGATCCTGCTCGGGCAACTGAATCGTCACGCCAAGGGCGCGACCGCGTGGAATGATCGTTACCTTATGCACCGGATCGCTCTTGGGAAGAATATAGCCAAGCAGGGCGTGGCCGGACTCGTGGTACGCCGTGTTCTTTTTTTCTTCCTCGTCCATCACCATCGAGCGACGTTCAGTGCCCATCATGATCTTGTCTTTGGCGCGTTCG